>CAMKZP010000588.1 GCA_946477805.1 uncultured Enterobacter sp. | reverse complement strand
GGCGGCAAATCTCCGCTGATTATTTTCGACGATGCCGACCTGGATAGAGCGGCGGACATCGCCATGATGGCGAACTTCTTCAGCTCAGGCCAGGTCTGCACCAACGGCACCCGCGTGTTCGTGCCCGCAAAAGTTAAGGCCGCGTTTGAGCAGAAAATCGTTGAGCGCGTGGGCCGCATCCGCGCGGGCGATCTGTTCGATGAAAACACCCACTTCGGCCCGATGGTCAGCTTCCCGCACCGCGACAGCGTGCTGCGCTACATCGCCAAAGGGAAAGAGGAAGGCGCGCGCGTGCTGTGCGGCGGCGACGTGCTGAAGGGGGACGGCTTTGACAACGGCGCGTGGGTCGCCCCGACCGTGTTCACCGACTGCACCGACGAGATGACCATCGTGCGCGAAGAGATCTTCGGCCCGGTGATGTCCATTCTTACCTATGAAAGCGATGAAGAGGCGATCCGCCGCGCCAACGACACCGACTACGGCCTGGCGGCGGGCATCGTTACCGCCGACCTGAACCGCGCCCACGGCGCCATTCATCAGCTCGAAGCGGGCATCTGCTGGATCAATACCTGGGGTGAATCCGCTGCCGAAATGCCGGTTGGCGGCTACAAACACTCCGGCATTGGCCGCGAGAACGGCGTTATGACGCTGCAGAGCTACACCCAGGTGAAGTCCATCCAGGTTGAGATGGGTAAATTCCAGTCCATATTTTAACCGGGAGGTTTATTTGCAATTTGACTACATCATTATCGGCGCCGGCTCAGCCGGCAACGTTCTGGCAACGCGACTGACCGAAGATCCGAACACCACCGTCCTGCTGCTTGAGGCGGGCGGGCCGGATTACCGCTTTGACTTCCGCACCCAGATGCCCGCCGCGCTGGCGTTCCCGCTGCAGGGCAAGCGCTACAACTGGGCGTATGAAACCGAGCCAGAGCCGCATATGAACAACCGCCGCATGGAGTGCGGGCGCGGCAAAGGGCTGGGCGGCTCGTCGCTGATCAACGGCATGTGCTACGTGCGCGGCAACGCGATGGACCTGGACAACTGGGCGAAAGAGTCTGGCCTTGAGCACTGGAGCTACCTCAACTGCCTGCCCTACTACCGTAAGGCGGAGAGCCGCGACGTGGGCCCGAACGACTACCACGGCGGCGACGGCCCGGTGAGCGTCACGACTTCCAAACCGGGCGTAAACCCGCTGTTTGAGGCGATGGTGGAGGCGGGCGTGCAGGCGGGCTATCCGCGCACCGAGGATCTCAACGGCTACCAGCAGGAGGGCTTCGGCCCGATGGACCGCACGGTCACGCCGCAGGGCCGACGCGCCAGCACCGCGCGCGGCTATCTTGACCAGGCGAAAGCGCGCCCGAACCTGACCATCCGCACCCACGCCATGACCGATCGCATTATTTTTGACGGCAAACGCGCGGTGGGCGTCGAGTGGCTGGAGGGCGAAAGCACCCTTCCCTCAAAAGCGACGGCAAATAAAGAAGTCCTGCTGTGCGCGGGGGCCATTGCCTCGCCGCAGATCCTGCAGCGCTCCGGCGTGGGCAGCGCGGAGCTGCTGAAGCAGTTCGATATCCCGCTGGTGCACGACCTGCCCGGCGTGGGGGAAAACCTGCAGGATCACCTGGAGATGTACCTCCAGTACGAATGCAAAGAGCCGGTCTCCCTCTACCCTGCCCTGCAGTGGTGGAACCAGCCGAAGATTGGCGCCGAATGGCTGTTTGGCGGCACGGGCGTGGGCGCGAGCAACCACTTCGAAGCGGGCGGGTTTATCCGCAGCCGCGAGGAGTTCGAGTGGCCGAACATTCAGTACCACTTCCTGCCGGTAGCCATTAACTACAACGGCTCGAACGCGGTAAAAGAGCACGGCTTCCAGTGCCACGTTGGCTCCATGCGCTCGCCGAGCCGCGGCCACGTGCGCATCACGTCCCGCGACCCGCACCAGCATCCGGCGATCCTGTTCAACTATATGTCCCACGAGCAGGACTGGCAGGAGTTCCGCGACGCGATCCGCATCACCCGCGAGATCATGCACCAGCCCGCGCTGGACAAATACCGCGGCCGCGAAATCAGCCCGGGCGTCGAGTGCCAGACTGACGAGCAGCTGGACGCGTTCGTGCGTAACCACGCCGAAACCGCCTTCCACCCGTGCGGCACCTGTAAGATGGGCTACGACGACATGGCGGTGGTCGACGGCGAAGGCCGCGTCCACGGCATGGAAGGGTTGAGAGTCGTCGACGCGTCGATTATGCCGCAGATTATTACCGGCAACCTGAACGCCACCACCATCATGATTGGCGAGAAGATTGCCGACGCCATTCGCGGGCGCGAGCCGCTGGCGAAAAGCACGGCGGCATATTATGTGGCGAACGGCGCGCCGGTTCGCCAGACGCTGCAGAACGTTTAAGCCCCTGCCCTCCCGGTAAAACGGGAGGGTTTTTAACGTCACCTTTCTTTTCGATAATATTCACCACTATATATAAGCTGTCTCTTATACACAT
>CAMKZP010000587.1 GCA_946477805.1 uncultured Enterobacter sp. | reverse complement strand
AAATGAGCGTGCAGAAGAAAGTGTGCCTGAGTGTCAGCCCAACGAAGGAGAGGAGAAGTTGTACGTTGTTTTTTGTATTCCAAGCGCTGAAACCATTCACCCAGGGATTTGGCGCGCATTATACGCTGATTTGCGGATAAAAGGAAAATGGAAACAGCGTTTCAAAAACAATCTGTGCACTTCCACAAAGATTGTTATCAATGCGTTAAGGCATAATGACAACTTATGGCGGCAGGCCAGCGGCCCGCCGCGCGGTGCTTATTCTTTGAGCGCCCGATCCAGATCGGCGATTAAATCGTTAACATCTTCTATCCCCACGGACAGGCGGATGAGCTGAGGCACGATCCCGTTGGCAAGACGCTGCTCCAGCGGAATAGAGGCATGAGTCATGCTGTAGGGCTGGCTCACCAGGCTCTCGACGCCGCCGAGGCTCTCCGCCAGCGTGAACAGCTTCAGCCTGCGTATCGTCTGCGTCGCACGTTGCGCATCGCCTTTTACCACCACGGAAATCATGCCGCCCGGCAGGGCCATCTGCGCGCGGGCGAGCGAATACTGCGGGTGGGACTCCAGCCCGGGATAGTAAACGCTCTCCACCTGCGGATGGTGCTCCAGCCATTGCGCAATCGCCAGGGCGTTGGTGCTGTGCTTTTCGACGCGCAGCGCAAGGGTACGAATTCCGCGCAGGGTCAGGAAGCTGCTGAACGGATCCAGAACGCCGCCGACGGCGTTTTGCAGATAGCCAAGTTTATCCGCGAGATCCTTGTTCTCGCCGACAACGGCCAGCCCGGCGACCACGTCCGAATGGCCGTTAAGGTATTTGGTGGCGGAGTGAACCACGATATCAAAACCGGACGCCAGCGGACGATGGATTACAGGCGAGGCGAAGGTGTTATCCGCCACGCTGATGACGTGATGGCGACGGGCGATATCCGCAATGGCCGCCAGATCGGCCAGCTTCAGCAGCGGGTTAGTCGGGGTTTCCACCCAGACCATGCGCGTATCAGGGCGAATGGCGGCCTCCAGCCCGGCCAAATCGTCCGGCTTGACCCAGCTCACCTGCAGGCCGGTGCTGCGTTTGCGCACGTTTTCAATCAGGCGCCAGGTGCCGCCGTAAACATCGTCAATGGCCACGATGTGGCTGTCTTTATCCAGCAGTTCGAGCACGGTGGAGATGGCCGCCAGGCCAGAGGCAAAGGCGTAGCCGCGCGTTCCGCCCTCCAGTTCGGCTATCGCGGTTTCCAGCGCGTGGCGGGTCGGGTTGCCGCTGCGGGAATACTCATAGCCGGTATGTTCCCCGGGCGCGGGTTGCGCAAACGTGGAGGTGGCGTAGATGGGCGGCATAACGGCGCCGTGCTGGTCGTTAAATTCACCGCTGTGAACGCTGAGGGTTGCCAGGTTTTTCATCGTTTATTCCTTTATTGCTGTAGGCGGTTGCGCCATGCGGTCAGCACGTCGCTGCGCGTGATCAGACCGAGAAAACGGTCGTTGTCGTTAATGACGGCCACTAGGCCACGGTCAAAAATGGCGTGCAGGGCGCTTTCCGGAGCGCGTTTATCGAGAAATTCCACCTGTCGCGTCATCGCCCCGGTCACCGGGAGGGCGAAACGTTCGCCGTCGCCGCCGATGTGGCGCAGCAGATCCCATTCGTCGATGATGCCCACCACCTTGCCGTTATCCAGCACCGGCAGCTGGGAGATGTCGTACAGACGCATGCGGGCCAGCACGGTGGAGAGCGTATCGTCCGGGGCGGCGGTGACGGTCGCACCCTCATCGTGACGCAGGGCGATGTAGTCCGAAAGATCGCCCGCCACAGGCCGGGAGATCAGCCCCTGCTGGCGCATCCAGTCGTCGTTGAACATCTTTGAGAGATACTTGTTCCCGCTGTCGCAGGCGAAGGTGACGACGCGTTTCGGCGCGGTTTGCGCCTGGCAATACTTCAGCGCCGCCGCCAGCAGGGTGCCGCTGGACGAACCGGCCAGAATACCTTCCGTTTTCAGCAGCTCGCGCGCGGTGGTGAAGGCTTCGCGATCGGTGATGCGCCAGGCGCGGTTCACCCCCTCGATGTGGGCCAGCGGGGGAATAAAATCTTCGCCAATCCCTTCCACCAGCCAGGAGCCCGCATCCTGGTAATGCCCGGTTTCCACCTGATCCGCCAGCACGGAGCCCGCCGGATCGGCAAGCACAAATTCAGTGTGCGGAGAGTGCTCAGCGAACCAGGCCTGCAGGCCGCCCAGCGTGCCGCCTGAGCCGACGCCGACCACAATGGCGTCAATGTTGCCGTCGAGCTGTTCATAGAGTTCCGGCGCCGTGGTGGTGCGGTGCGCCAGCGGGTTAGCGGCATTGTTGAACTGGTCGATGTAGAACGCGCCGGGCAGCTCGTTTGCCAGACGGCGGGCGTAATCCTGGTAATAGGCCGGATGGCCTTTGTTGACGTCAGAACGCGTCAGCACCACCTGGGCGCCCAGCGCGCGCAGGTGAAAAATTTTCTCGCGGCTCATTTTGTCCGGCAC
>CAMKZP010000586.1 GCA_946477805.1 uncultured Enterobacter sp. | reverse complement strand
GTTTAATTCTTGTTTTTATTTTTTTAACCTGAATGTAACTTATTTGAAAGCGATGAATGACGTTTGTTGCGTTATTAATAATGGATTTTTCTATTGAGGTAATGGCAATAACTTTACTTTTCTTGACCCCCTATTATTTGCGCTAAATAATTAACCTTCGTAGTATACGTTCATTAATTCCATAAGAAGATCTCAAATGAAGTATTTAATAGACATGTCAATGCTTTACGAAGTCGATACCTGTACGATTTCCATCGATGGCGAAGAAGAATCTTCAATACGGCTTTCTAATCAAGCATCAAGGTTACTTTACGAGTTAATACTCAACAGCGGGAAAATGCTTGAGCGCGATTATCTCATTAAGAAAGTATGGGAGGATCATGGTTTTACCGGATCGTCAGTGAGTCTTAATGTCGCGATAAGTGAAATACGCAAAGCCTTCAAAAATTTGGGCCGCGATCCGATGCTGATAAAAACGTTGCGGGGGAAAGGGTTTAGTCTTAAAGCCCATATAGAGCATCACACGGTGCGACCCAGGGAAATAACTCCACCTGTGATAGTGACCCAAGAAACAGATGAGATGACTGTTATTTCCGATAGAACATTAAATGCAAATGCAACGATGCCACCTAAATTGAGAGCGAAATTTACGGTCGTTTTAGTATTGTTGATAGTGGCTGTGTTAATCAGCGCTGGCGTTTATTATTTCCTGTTAATGAGAAGCAAGCTGACGTTTATCGAACAAGAGGCACATTTTATCGGCAAGGTGGACAATTGCAGCCTGTATGTCATCGATAAGAATTTTCTTGAGGGCAATAACGATTATACGACTATGGTCACTAATGAAATGAAGTATCACAAGGTTGATTGTAACGGAAGAAACCTAGATCTTTACTACTCCTGGTTCATTAAAAAGGATCTTCAGAATTACTTTCTCGGCGTTTGCCATCCGGATAAGGCGGGCAATGACTACATTAATTGCCAGTCCTATCGGCGCCTGAGCGGGAGCTGAAGATATGTACAGGAAAAGCACTCTGCTGCCAGCCCTGTGCGTGCTGGTGATTGCAATGGTTTGCGTCTTCGCTATGTTCTTCTTCATGAGGCATGACGATCCTGAGCGATTGCAGTGTGAATCCGATCTGTTCACCCGTAAGGATTACACCTCTGGGGGGTACGCCGAGCTGGCGCTCAAAACCATCGTTTTAATCAATAATTCTCATTCGATGACCATCGTCCACAAGGGGATGATGACCACGCCTGCATCCGTAAAGGTGGTCGATCAAACTTTTACGCTGGACATCGAGAAGGTGAATAAAAGCAACATCTACCTGATCGTCAAAAAAGTGTTGCGCAAATCTCCGGATAACAGCAGCCCGGATGACATCATTAACCAGCTGCAGCTAGATAACATCAATATGTTTTATCTGACGCAGGTGAAGCATAACGCGTGGGTGCTCAATGGACTTATGTTACCAATTATGATGTGCGTTGACATTTAATGACTTTCCGCCCGTTTAGGGTGATTAGGAATGTGAAATTTTGGTAATCAAGTAAGGGGGGCAGAAAAGGGAGGGCCCGCGAGTAAACCAGTCGGGTAACAAAATTGACCCGGCTGGGTACCGTAGACGAAAAGGTCATTTTTGAACTGAAACAGGGGCAGCAGCGCCCGCCTGACGTTGAGCATAGCCCGACCACTGCGTCAGCAGAGCATGCAGCCTGGCCGGCTCCAGCGGCTTGCGCAGCACCAGATACCCCTCCTGCTCCGCCTCCAGCAGCACCGGCGAGTTAAACTCCCCGCTGACCATCGCGCCGCTCATGTCCGGCAGACGCTCAAATAACGCTTTCAGGATCTCGAAGCCGCTTTCGCCGGAGCGCAGGCGCTGGTCGCAGAGCACGGCAAACGGCGTGAAGCCGTCGTCGATGATGGCGAACGCCTCGTCGGCGGAGGCCGCGCAGCGCACGTTAATGCCCCAGATGCTCATCAGGCTCTCCCAGGCGGACGTGACCAGCGGATCGTCGTCGACGACCAGGCAGGAGCCGCGCAGCGGCGCATAGCGTACCGGCGCGGCGGCGCTGTCACCGGCGGGGAGCGCATCCGGCGCACCGTCCTCGCCAGCATAGCGGATGAAGCGCATCCAGAAGCGTGAGCCTTTCCCCTCAACGGACTGCATACCGTACTGCACCTTCATCAGCCTGGCGCAGCGGGCGACCACCGCCAGCCCCAGCCCGTGTCCGGCGCTGTCGATCTTCCACGCCAGCTCGGGGCGATAGTAGGGCGAGAAAATCTTGCCTTTTTCGTCGTCGGCGATACCCACGCCCGTGTCCCACACCTCGACCAGGCACTCGGCTCCGCGCGGCCGGATGGCGACCAGCACGCCGCCCCGCTGGGTGTAGCGAAGGGCGTTTTGTATCAGGTTTATCAGAGACTGGCGCACCAGCACCGCGTCGCCCATCACGTAAACGCGGCGTTTGGGCCGCCAGGTGCGCAGCCGCAGGGCGCGCCTGTTGGC
>CAMKZP010000585.1 GCA_946477805.1 uncultured Enterobacter sp. | reverse complement strand
CACGTAGCGCTGGATCACGTCCAGCAGGGTGTCATCCCCGGCAACCTTAAACCCTTCGCGGAACAGCAGCTGCGGGGTAATTTTAACGTTGTTGCCGGAGCCATCATCCAGCTGATAGTGGACGATCGCCATATCCGTGGTGCCGCCACCGATGTCTATAGAGGCGACGCGCAGGGCGCGGCCCGGCTGAACGCCCGGCTCGGGCTCGCGGTCCGGGCGGGCGAGGGAGGCAAAGAAGGCCTCCGTCTGGCCGCCGAAGTGGGAGATGGACTCGTTATACAGCCACACCAGCTGGCCGCAGCTGGCCTCGTCCCACTCCATCTGGATCTCGGGAACCGGCACCACGCTTTTTTCCTGCTGCTTGCGCCCGGCAAAATCGTCATCCTGCGGGTGCCAGCCCATCGCTTTCCAGACGATAGCGATGGCTTCAAACATGCGGCGACGGAAGATCTCGCGCTCCTGCTTCGGCATGGCGGAGGGGAGGGTCAGGATCAACGTGCGCAGCTGACGCGGAGAGGCCGGGAAGCCCAGACGTAACCGGGTGGCGACGCTGTTGATCTGCCCCAGCGCCTGCGCCAGCAGTTCGCACAGCATATGCGTCATCAGGGTGCTGCGGCTGTACTGCGGGGAAAAGACCGGCAGGCGTTCGTCCTGCGGCAGCGTGAACAGCGGTTCTCCTTCGTCGTTCATCAGGTTCATCAGCGGGAACGCGGTCGCCAGCGGTTCGCGCTGGGTTTTGCTGTTCATCTGGCTGAAGCGCCAGTCCTGAACGACCGGCGTTTCGTCCCACAGGTAGCGGCGCGGGCTGGAAATGCCGCTGTTGCCCTCGGTGCCCAGACGCTGCATCGCCAGCCTGCGCGCTTCGTCGCCCACGCGAACGATAGAGGGCCAGACGAACGCGTCTTCGCGCCCGCTTTCCACCGAGAAGTGCTGCTTGCCGAAACGGGCTTCGGAAAACTCCAGGCGGCTGGTAAAGAGAGGCTCATTCAGAAACTGGGGTTCGCTTAACGAACGCACCTGAAGCTCGGCGGTCTGGCGCAGGCCGTCGTTCGCATCACCGTGGTCTTCAATAATGACGCCGCAGGTGTGGGTGTTACCCACGTCGAGGATCAAATCGACCGGGATCGCAGGCGTGCTGAGCGTGTGGGTGACAAACTTCACCTCAGGCACGGCGAGCTGTTCGCCGAGCATCGAGAGCAGGTTGAGCCAGTGCGCCTGGTACTCAAAGCTGCGCATGGCCTGGTGCAACTCCCGCTCCGGGCGGTTTTCCACGCCAGCGGCGAACTGGGTAAAGGCTTCACGCAGCCAGCCGTCGATCCAGGTCAGGTCGAGGAAACTTTCCACCTCATCGTCGCGCCAGGCAAGGGCGAAACGGGTGCCGTTCAGAATATCGTTTTCAACCGGCGACAGCGCGGGCGTGGCGTGTTCGGCTATCTGGCTGTCGAGCGCGAGGGTAACGCGGTGCGTATTGCCTGCGCTATCCGGCGCGTCCAGCTTTCGCACCTGCACGCGCGCCCAGTTATCCGGGCCATCAACAAACGTGCGGGGCGGGTTAAAGCGCAGGAACGGCACCGGCAGCCATACGCCGTCCAGCACCGTCAGGGACTGATGCAGCGGGATTGTTGTTTCCGGCTTCACCACCTCGGGCTGGCGGCCCCCCGCGGCGGGGAGCGTGTAACGGCCGTTGACCAGATCGAAATCCAGGCGCAGCAGCGGGCCGTTGGCCGTTTTACGCACGAAACGACCGTTGTTGGCGGTGTCCTGCGGCGTCAGGCCAAAATCAAGAAACTGCACGCCGCTGTTGGCAATGAGCGTTACGCTCTGTTTGTAGTCGCAAAGATTTACCAGCATAGGGTCAGGCACCTGCTTTCTTGAACGTCAATGGAACCACGGTTTTGGCGTCATAACGTGCGCTGCATTCTGCTACGTCGCTGGTGCCGGCTTTACAGGCAACTTCAGGCATCGGGTAGCGTGAACCGTCGGTGCAGCGCGCGTTCCCGCGGGTTTTGATCATCAGCTCCCCGTTGCTGTGCAGCCCGGAAAAGACCTCAACGCGGCAGACGATATTGTCACCGTGAACCACGCGGGCCGTGCCTTTGTTGCTCTGGATTTGATACCGCAGCGACGGCGGCTTGCCGGTCACCGGATCCTTAACGTCGAGGAGGGCGCGCCAGGTCCCGTTCAGGAAGCGCGTCGAACCGGCCTTGACCTGGCTGGCTTCCATTACCATGGCATCTTTCGGGATCGCGGCAATCACCACCGGCTCGGACGCGGCTACCGGTTCCACCGCTTTTGGCGCAAGCACATCGGCCTGATGCAGCGGAAGCGTCAGCGCCAGGGGCTCCACGCTCTTCACCGGGGCAGGGGCGATGGCCACCGCCACCGGCGCGGCAGCGACAGGCGCCGCAGAGGGGGCCTGCTTCGGCCAAAGCAGCGGGGCGGCAACGGCGGCCACCACTACCGCCGCCACAGGCAGCGACCACAGAGGAATGCGGCGTTTTTTAGGCGCAGGCA
>CAMKZP010000584.1 GCA_946477805.1 uncultured Enterobacter sp. | reverse complement strand
CCTCAAAATGGACACCACCCTGAACTACCTGGCACTCTTGCGCGCCCAGGGCTTCCAGTTCAGTTTTTAACAGCTCTTCCAGCCCACGGGCCGTACTGGCAAACAGAGAATTCATATCGTCACTTTTACTCTTAGAAAATTGTCGCGCATTATAGCTAATATGGCGTGTATGTCATAAAGTTGAAGGCTTATTTTCATTTATGGGAGTGTGCAGTGGCGACGTTATCCAGGCTTTTTATTCATCCGGTGAAATCCATGCGCGGTATCGGCGTTTCCCATGCCCTCGCTGACATGAGCGGATTTGCCTTCGATCGTATTTTTATGGTCACCGAGCCTGACGGCACGTTCATTACCGCACGCCAGTTCCCGCAAATGGTTCGCTTTACCCCCTCCCCGCTTCATGACGGTTTGCACCTTACCGCGCCGGACGGCTCTGGGGCGGTGGTTCGCTTTGCTGATTTTGCGCCCGTCGACGCGCCAACCGAAGTGTGGGGTAACCATTTTACCGCACGTATCGCCCCCGCTGACGTTAATACCTGGCTGAGCGGCTTTTTCTCCCGCGACGTTCAGCTGCGATGGGTGGGACCTGAGCTCACGCGACGCGTCAAGCGCCATGACGCCGTTCCGCTCTCCTTCGCCGATGGCTTCCCCTTCCTGTTAACCAACGAAGCCTCGCTGCGTGATTTACAGAACCGCTGTAAGGCCAGCGTTCAGATGGAACAGTTCCGTCCAAACCTGGTCGTGACCGGCGCCGACGCCTGGGAAGAGGATACCTGGAAAACGATCCGCATCGGCAGCGTCATTTTCGACGTGGTGAAGCCCTGCAGCCGCTGTATTTTTACCACCGTTAGCCCGGAGAAAGGTCAGAAACACCCTTCCGGCGAACCGCTGAGAACCCTGCAGTCCTTCCGCACCGCGCAGGACAACGGCGATGTGGATTTCGGTCAGAACCTGATTCCCCGCTCAAGCGGCGCGATCCGCGTGGGTGACGAGGTGGAAATTCTTGCCCGCGGGCCCGCGCGCGTTTACGGCGCAGGTCAGGAAGAAGAGTTCGTCGACGTTGAGACGCAGGTCAGCTCGGCGGTGGATATTCACTGGCAGGGCAAACTCATTCGTGGAAACAATCAGCAGGTTTTACTTGAGCAGCTGGAGCAGGCGGGGATCCGCGTGCCGTATTCCTGCCGGGCGGGGATCTGCGGCTGCTGTCGTATCAAGCTGGTAGAAGGGGAAGTCAGTGCGTTGAAGAAATCAGCGATTGGCGAGGACGGAACCATACTGTGCTGCAGCTGTGTTCCTAAAACCTCGGTACAGCTGGAGGCTTAAACGGCCTGCTCAAGGCTGAAGGAATCAACGCGGAGCTGCGGTTTCAGCCTGTCGTTCATCACTTTGATCGCATCACCCAGCTGCATCATTCGCCCGGCAATCGTCACGCCGGGCTGCGCCAGCAGGCAGAGCGCCGCATTTTCGCCTGGCTCTACCACCAGCAGGCTGACCTCTTCGGCCGTATCACTCAGATTCACGCTCGCCGCGTCACCCGTAACAGGCGTCCAGTTCACGCCGTGAGCAAGGAAGCGCCAGCTTTTGGGCATCTGGGGTCTCAGAAAACGGATAGCGACTAACGCATTAAGAACCAGCTCGGCGCGCTGCTCTTTTGAGAGAACCAGATCGCGGCATTTTTCCTCAAAGGAGAAATAAAGCGCGGCGTCTTCAACGCAAAAGCCTGATGGAGAGAAAGCATCCGGAGTCAGCATTCGACGCGCAAAACGAGAACGAAACAGCATGCCGTTGGCTAAATCGAGCATCATTCGATCGTGCTCGTCGCAAAAATACCAGCGCCAGTTATCGTCAGGTTTAATTCGCATGTGTCTCTCCCGTCCCCAAACACCCTGTTCTAAAAATGTCCTGTTTGCCGCCTCGTTTATAACAACATTAATAAAAGACCATAATGTCTAAATAAGCAACAATGACGGAATATAAAACAACCAGGGCTGGAAATAAAGCCCTGGTTGCGTGTTTAGGAGAAAAGATTAGATATGAGTGACGATTTCTTTAATCAATGGCGGGCCTTTAAAAATAAAGCCGGAATAGATTTGCACCAGTGATGCACCCGCTGCCATCTTCTCGCGGGCGGCGATAACGGAGTCGATACCGCCCACGCCAATAATCGGCAGACGGCCGTTTAATTCAGCAGACAATGCGCGAATAATTTCCGTACTTTTTAATTGCACCGGACGGCCGCTCAGCCCACCCATTTCATCGCAGTTTTTCATTCCCTGTACGAGAGAACGATCGAGTGTCGTATTGGTTGCAATCACCCCATCAATATTATGGCGAACTAAACTGTCGGCAACCTGGATCAATTCTTCGACAGAAAGATCCGGCGCGATCTTAACCGCGACCGGAACATATTTATGGTGGATCGCCTGCAGCGCATTTTGTTTATTTTTAATGGCGCTAAGGAGGTCGTCCAGCGCTTCACCATATTGCAGCGAACGCAAACCCGGCGTATTGGGTGAGGAGAT
>CAMKZP010000583.1 GCA_946477805.1 uncultured Enterobacter sp. | reverse complement strand
GACGCTGCCGGATCTTTCCGTTCAGGCGCAGCAGAAATCCCCCCTGGATAACCTGCGCAAGTTCCTTGAATCCTTCACCGGGCCGGTGGTGTTCTCCGTTGAAAGCGAAGGCCGCCGCGAAGCGCTGGGCGAACTGCTGGGCCGCATAAAGGTGGCGCCAAAGCGCATTCAGCGTCTGAGCGAGGCCAGCAGTACCGGGCGCTACCTGATGATCGGTGCCGCAGAGCACGGGTTTATTGATACGCTCAATAATATCGCGCTGATCTGCGAAAGCGATCTGCTGGGCGAGCGCGTGGCGCGTCGGCGTCAGGACAGCCGCCGGACCATCAATCCGGATACCCTGATCCGCAACCTGGCCGAGCTGCACCCGGGCCAGCCGATTGTGCACCTTGAGCACGGCGTTGGGCGCTATCAGGGGATGACCACCCTTGAAGCGGGCGGCATCAAGGGCGAATACCTGATGCTGACCTACGCCAACGACGCCAAACTTTACGTGCCGGTCTCGTCTTTGCATCTCATCAGCCGCTACGCGGGCGGCGCTGAGGACAATGCGCCGCTGCACAAGCTGGGCGGCGACGCCTGGGCGCGCGCGCGTCAAAAAGCGGCAGAGAAAGTGCGCGACGTCGCGGCCGAGCTGCTGGATATCTACGCCCAGCGCGCGGCCAAAGCGGGCTTCGCCTTTAAGCATGACAAAGAGCAGTATCAGCTGTTCTGCGACAGCTTCCCGTTTGAAACCACGCCGGATCAGGCGCAGGCCATCAACGCGGTTCTGAGCGACATGTGTCAGCCGCTGGCGATGGACCGGCTGGTGTGCGGCGACGTGGGCTTCGGGAAAACCGAAGTGGCGATGCGCGCCGCTTTCCTGGCCGTGGAGAATAACAAGCAGGTGGCGGTTCTGGTGCCGACGACCCTTCTCGCCCAACAGCATTTTGACAACTTCCGCGACCGCTTCGCCAACTGGCCGGTGCGCATCGAGATGCTGTCGCGTTTTCGCAGCGCCAAAGAGCAGACGCAAATTCTGGAGCAGGCAGCCGAAGGCAAGATCGATATTCTGATCGGTACCCACAAGCTGCTGCAGAGCGACGTGAAGTGGAAGGATCTGGGCCTGCTGATTGTTGACGAAGAGCACCGCTTCGGGGTGCGCCATAAAGAGCGTATCAAAGCCATGCGCGCCGACGTCGATATTCTGACCCTCACCGCCACGCCGATCCCGCGCACGCTGAATATGGCCATGAGCGGCATGCGCGATCTGTCGATTATCGCCACGCCGCCTGCCCGCCGTCTGGCGGTGAAAACCTTTGTTCGCGAGTATGACAATCTGGTGGTGCGCGAGGCGATTCTGCGTGAAGTGCTGCGCGGCGGCCAGGTGTATTACCTCTACAACGACGTAGAAAATATCCAGAAAGCCGCGGACCGGCTGGCGGAGCTGGTGCCGGAAGCGCGGATCGCCATCGGTCACGGGCAGATGCGCGAGCGCGAGCTGGAGCGGGTGATGAATGATTTCCACCACCAGCGCTTTAACGTGCTGGTGTGTACCACCATCATTGAAACCGGTATCGACATTCCGACGGCGAACACCATCATCATCGAGCGGGCCGATCACTTTGGCCTGGCGCAGCTTCACCAGCTGCGCGGCCGCGTCGGACGTTCGCACCATCAGGCCTATGCCTGGCTGCTGACGCCGCACCCAAAAGCCATGACGACCGACGCGCAAAAGCGTCTGGAGGCCATCGCCTCGCTGGAAGACCTGGGCGCGGGCTTTGCGCTGGCGACGCACGATCTTGAGATCCGCGGTGCCGGTGAGCTGCTTGGC
The DNA here is from genome assembly GCA_946477805.1 of uncultured Enterobacter sp. GTDB lineage: Bacteria > Pseudomonadota > Gammaproteobacteria > Enterobacterales > Enterobacteriaceae > Enterobacter. The sequence continues at coordinate 709 of CAMKZP010000583.1, read as the reverse complement.
GAAGACCAGAGCGGCTCGATGGAAACCATCGGCTTCTCGCTGTACATGGAGCTGCTGGAAAACGCCGTTGATGCCCTCAAGGCCGGGCGCGAGCCGTCCCTCGAAGATCTCACCAGCCAGCAGACCGAAGTCGAGCTCCGCATGCCTTCCCTGCTGCCGGATGATTTCATTCCTGATGTGAATACCCGCCTGTCGTTCTACAAGCGCATCGCCAGCGCGAAAAAGGAGAACGAGCTGGAAGAGATCAAGGTCGAGCTGATCGACCGCTTCGGGCTGCTGCCGGATGCCGCCAGGAACCTGCTGGATATCGCCCGGCTGCGCCAGCAGGCGCAGAAGCTGGGCATTCGCAAGCTTGAAGGGAACGAGAAAGGCGGCACGATTGAGTTTGCAGAGAAAAATCACGTCGACCCGATGTGGCTGATTGGCCTGCTGCAAAAACAGCCCCAGCACTTCCGTCTGGACGGCCCAACGCGCCTGAAGTTCACTCAGGAGCTGGCGGAACGTAAAACCCGCATGGACTGGGTGCGTAACTTTATGCGCCAGTTAGAAGAGAACGCTATCGCGTAATGCCCCTCCCCCCGAGCGAACTGCGCGGGGGGAACAATTTACAAACTCTTTGCACTTCCCCCGATCTTCACGACACGCCTGTTAGCCATAATTATCATCAACACTTATAAAACAATAACCTTATCATTTGTATGGATTATGG
>CAMKZP010000582.1 GCA_946477805.1 uncultured Enterobacter sp. | reverse complement strand
AATATTGCCGTGCTGGTCGAGGATGACAATCACAGAGTTAGCCTCTGAGACGACCTGCTCCGCAAAAGAGAGGCCCTGCGCCAGATCGCGGGCGACAGAAGGGGTATCGTTCCACTCAGAGATCGTTCCAGCCCACGCCTGTTTAGCGATTTTGCGCCCGACCAGGTGAACGGGAACGTCAGTGCCGTACAGGGGCAGCGACAATGAAATGCTGGAGGTAATGACGGTTAGCTGGCGAACACGTTCGGCCTGCTCGTCGTTCAATGTTACAACCTGGATGACGTCCGCGCTCTCGCTGGCGGCAAGATGCAACGCGTTGCTGTCAGCCGTCAGCCGCCACCAGGGACTGTGCGTACCCATGAAACGAAACAGCAGGTTCGATTCCAGATCGTCCATCATGCCCTCTCTCGCGGCTGCCTGTTCGCGCATAAAAAACGTCATCAGCAGTCGACTATTCCGTTGTAAAAATAGCGGTATAACCGAAATGAAATTATTGTTTTTGAGATATTTTTAATCGCAAAACGCGCTGCAGTGAAAAACATGCCTGGCGTAAAAAAAACTCACGTAACCGAATATGACGGTTCACATTTACTGTAGATAATTCTGGCGGGTTTTGGCGGCTAAAGATTGAAAATAGTGAGAAAAAATGATGATTTTGCGGCGGGGATAAATAAAAAACCGTCGGCCATTTCCTGAACTGAAATGACCGACGGTCTGGCAGACTATCAGGCGACCGGACGCGCGATAACGCTGCGGGTTTCCATGCGAACCTCGGCGATATTCACATCAATCACGTCCGTGACTTTGTACACCGTTTCGCCTTTAATCTGCACGGAACCATTTTCCTGGCTGCAGACCAGTTCATCGCGAACGGCGTGCAGGAATGGCGCAGGAATAAAGGCCACGGCGCCGTTGTCCACCAGGCGCACGCGCATGCCGCCACGGCTGATATCGATGATTTCGGCCGGGAACCGGGTATCTGTTCCCGCCTTGTCACTGAGGAAACGCGCGTACAGCCAGTCACCGACGTCGCGCTCGGCCATACGGTTGAGGCGACGACGCTCTGCCATCTGCAGCGTGGTATCGTCCTGAGGACGCGCAGCGGATTCCCCTTTGACGATCGCCTTCAGCAGGCGATGGTTCACCATGTCGCCGTATTTACGGATCGGAGAGGTCCAGGTGGCGTAAGCCTCCAGGCCCAGGCCGAAGTGCGGGCCAGGCGCAGTGCTGATTTCCGCAAAGGACTGAAAACGGCGGATGCGGCTGTCGAGGAAACCGGAGGGCTGTGCATCCAGCTCGCGGCGTAGCTTACAGAAGCCCGGCAGCGTCAGCACCTCTTCAGGATCGACGTGAACGTCGTGCGTTTTAAGCAGGGCGGCCAGCGCTTCGGTGTTCGCCGGGTCAAACCCGGTGTGCACGTTGTAGATGCCGAAACCTAACTTGTCGCGCAGGACGCGTGCGGCGCAAATGTTGGCGGAAATCATGGCTTCCTCAACGATGCGGTTAGCAATACGGCGCGGTTCCGCTACGATGTTCAGCACTTCGCCTTTCTCGCCCAATACGAAGCGGTAATCAGGACGGTCTTTAAAGACCAGCGCATGGGTTTTACGCCACTCGCTGCGGTTCAGGCAAACGCGATGCAGAAGGCGCAACTGTGCGGCGATAGCGTCTGACTGCGGTTTCCAGCTGCCCGTGTTCTCCAGCCAGTCGGACACGTCGTCGTAGGCCAGTTTGGCTTTGGATTCGATGGTGGCAGCGAAGAATTCGATCTCGTCTTCAATGGTACCGTCGGCAGCGATGGTCATGCGGCACGCAAGCACCGGACGCACTTCGTTCGGGCGCAGGGAACAGAGATCGTCAGAGAGCTCGCGCGGCAGCATCGGGATGTTAAAGCCCGGCAGATAGTTGGTGAACGAACGCACTTTGGCCATTTCGTCCAGCTTGCTGCCTTCTGCAATCCACGCGGTCGGGTCAGCAATGGCGACGGTCAGCAGCAGTTTGCCCTCGGCCGCTTCTTCAACGAACAGGGCATCATCCATATCTTCAGTGCTGGCGCTGTCGATGGTGACAAAGTCCAGCGCCGTTAAATCGCGACGCTCAAGGCCCTCATCCAGCATTTCTGTGGCAACGCCGTTGGGCGCCTCTTTCTCAAGATTGTGGCGCGCCAGCGTCACCCACCAGGGCACAAAGTGATCGTCGCCAAAGGTGATGAACTGCGTCAGTTCCGCATAGAAACCGCGATCGCCTTTCAGCGGATGACGGCGCATCTCAGCAACGGCCCAGTCACCCTCTTTAAAATCATGCTCAACGCTACGGTCAGCGCGGCACTGAATCGCATCCTTCAGCAGGGGATGGTCCGGAACGATGGAAAGACGGTCGTCTTTTTTATGTACCTTACCCACGAAGCGCGTCAGGAACGGCTCGATAAGGGCTTCCGGCTCGGCGGACTCTCGTTCCTTTTCGGTATGAATGACGGCCGTAATACGATCGCCATGCATCACTTTTTTCATCTGCGGAGGCGGG
>CAMKZP010000581.1 GCA_946477805.1 uncultured Enterobacter sp. | reverse complement strand
TGGGTGTTGGTGTCGCTGCGCCCGGCGATGCGCAGGCCGAACGAGCGCACGTGTTTTTCCGCCATCGCGCGGAATTTCTCCTCGCCGCTCATCTCCCACGCCAGCCACAGCTGTCCGCTCCAGAAGCTGGTGGTCCACTCCACGTTGTCGGTCAGCGGATAAGCGCCGTCCTGACAGGTTTCCGCCGGAAACTGCTCGCCGAATTCGGTTAAATGACGGCTAATCAGGCCGAGAACGTGGCGGCGTGCGGCACTCAGTTCATCGCTAAACGCGCGCGGGTCAACGGGCGCAGCAATGACGGGCAGACGCTCCTCTTTGATACGGCTTAACATATTTCGCTTCCTTCTTTGACGGCGTAATTATCGTGTTGAGTTTTCTGCTACGTTCAGCGCGCGGGCCCCGCGCCATTTGCTCTGGCAGGCGGATAACGTAAACGCAGAAATAAGGGTAAAGGTGAGCGCGGTGGCGCCCATGATGATATAGGTCTGCTCAAAGCCGATGCGGTCATACATATATCCGGCCGGGGAAGAGACCACCACGTTGCCGACGTAGAGCATGGCCTGATACCCCAGTAAATACATGGTGGCATTAACGCGCTTATCGAAATGCTCGGCGATGTATTTAAAGACAGAGACCAGCAGCAGGCAGATTTCCAGACCGTACAGCGGTTTGAGAACAGAAATTAATAAATGTGAATCGCACATGCCGGAAATAATCAGGCGCGCCCCGACGATCAGGCCGACAATTAACAGCCCGCGCTTGGCGCCAATAAAGTTGACGAACAGCGGGATCACCATATACATGACGAACTCCATGCCCGACTGCACGGTGCCCAAATAGCCAAACACCGCGTTGCCCTGGTGAATATCGTCGAAGAAGGTGACGAAATAGCGCGAGAACTGCTGCTCGGCGATAAACATCATCCACGCCACGCCCGCCACGTACAGGCAGAAGGCCCAGAATTTGCGGTTGCGCAGCAGGGCATAAACGTCCGACGGGGCGATTTTCTCTTTCGTCAGCACCTCGCCTGCGTGAACGGAGTTAGTGTTCACTTTCAGGCTCAGCAGGACAATCAGCATCACGACTGACGCTACGCTGCCCATGATGAAGTTATACGCCGGAGAGAGGTTAAACAGCAGGCCGGAGAAGGACGACGCCACCGCCCAGCCGAGCGAACCCCACATGCGGATCTGCCCGAACTCCATGCCGTTTAAGCGGCTAAAGCGGTCGGAATAGGATTCACACGCCGCCACGCCCGCGTACCAGGCGAAGCTTAAATAGAGCGCGCCGATAATAATCCCCAGCATCGTGTTGGACATCAGCAGCGGCTGATAGACGTAAATAAAGAAAGGCGCCATCAGGGCCGACATGGCGACCACAAAATAGAGCAGGTATTTGCTCATGCCGATTTTATCGAGAATGTAGCCGTAGATGGGTTTAAGAATGACGGAGAAAATACCGTTAACCGCAAATACGGTGCCAATGACCGACCCGCTCAGGTTGGCTTTTTGACCGAGCCAGATGGCTAATAATCCAATACTGGCAGACCACGTAAAGAAATAGAGAAAAATAAAGCTGCTGATTTTGTAATATTCGGTTCTGTTTGTTGTAGATGTATTTTTCATAGCATCCTCGCCGACGTGTAGGGCCAGAGTTTTTTATAATGCGAACGACAGCTGGCGCTCGCTTTCAGGGTCGCGGATAGCGGCCTGGTGATGGGTGAGCGTCAGCTGCGGCACGGCAGCGCGCAGGGGTTTATCGCCGGCGAAAACGGCGCAGCAGAGCCAGCGCTCTCCCGGGGGAAGATCGGTTTTTAACAGCGGAATGGCGGCGCACTCCGCAAACATAATGCTGCTGTTCGGCGGGGTGACGATGCTGTCCGGAAGGCGCGTAACGTCCGGTGACAGATCGACAATCACGCTGGTGCCGTTCCTGGCCGCCAGATAACAGCCGCGCTCGCGGATCTGGTGCTCGGTTTTCATTACCGCAAAACCGCCCTCCGCCGTTTGCAGCCCGCGCGCGCTCTTGATGCGGTGCAGACGCAGATGCCACTCCCCGAACGCCACTTGCCAGGTCTCAATATGCACGTCGTGCCACGGCGACCAGCGGGAGTAAAGATAATGCTCATTCACGCGCACCTCTTCGCACGCGCGGCGGCCGCGGTAGTAATCGTCCCCGTCTGCCAGCAGCAGCATCGAGTCGCAGGCGGCGTGCTTCAGGCCAAAACGCCCGCGCTCAATGGTGAAACCAAAGCGGCTGGAGTAGGCAAATTTGGTGTATTTGGCGTCGGTGTTGACGTAGTTGTTCAGCTCAAGCTGTCCGGCGGCGAGCATGGTCACGTGCCGGGATGAATCGGCGTGGATCAGGATCTGCCCGGCTTGCGAAATCACATGCTTTTCAGCCAGCGCGGGCAGCGGCTGCTCGTCGGCCTGCCAGAAGGGATGCGTCTCCGGCAGGGCAAGGATCAGGTAGGTTTTGAGCGCCCAGTACGGCGAGCCGGGGGAGTTGTAATCCTCGCACATCGCCAGGTTCGGATAGGC
>CAMKZP010000580.1 GCA_946477805.1 uncultured Enterobacter sp. | reverse complement strand
GGATAGGGCAGTGCTCGTAGAAGCCAGAGAACAGGCCCGCCAGATCGTACAGGTAAGCACACATTACGTGCGGCGTACCGTCACGGGCGACCACCGTCAGCGTCTCTTCAAACTGCAGCAGACGAGCCGCCAGCTGCGCTTCGCGATCTTCGGTAATCGCCACGACTGCATTTGCCAGCACGCTGTCGTCGATATTCGCTTTACGGAACACGGAGAGCACGCGGGTGTAAGCGTACTGCATGTACGGCGCCGTATTGCCTTCAAACGCCAGCATGTTGTCCCAGTCGAAGATATAGTCGGTGGTGCGGTTTTTGGAAAGATCCGCGTATTTCACCGCACCGATACCGACCGCGTTAGCCAGTTTTTCCAGCTCGTCAGCGGGCATATCCGGGTTCTTCTCCGCGACCAGGCGACGGGCGCGTTCCAGCGCTTCGTCCAGCAGGTCGGAGAGTTTAACGGTGCCGCCCGCACGGGTTTTGAACGGCTTACCGTCTTTACCCAGCATCATGCCGAACATGTGGTGTTCCAGCGGAACGGAATCAGGCACATAGCCTGCCTTACGCACGATGGTCCAGGCCTGCATCAGGTGCTGGTGCTGGCGGGAGTCGATGTAGTACAGCACGCGGTCGGCGTGCAGCGTTTCAAAGCGATATTTCGCACAGGCGATATCGGTGGTGGTGTAGAGGTAGCCGCCATCCTTTTTCTGGATGATGACGCCCATAGGCTCGCCTTCCTTGTTTTTATACTCATCAAGGAACACGACCGTTGCACCTTCGCTCTCTACGGCCAGACCTTTGGCCTTCAGGTCAGCGACAATGCCTGGCAGCATAGGGTTGTAGAGGCTTTCACCCATCACGTCGTCGCGGGTCAGCGTCACGTTCAGGCGGTTGTAGGTCAGCTGGTTCTGAGACATGGTGATGTCAACCAGCTTGCGCCACATCTCCAGGAAGTACGGGTCGCCGCCCTGCAGTTTTACCACGTAGCTGCGCGCGCGCTCGGCGAAGGCTTCGTCTTCGTCGTAGTGCTTTTTGGCCTCACGGTAGAACCCTTCCAGGTCTGCCAGCGCCATTTCGCCCGCGTTTTCCTGCTGCTGTTTTTCAAGGAACGCGATAAGCATACCGAACTGCGTACCCCAGTCGCCCACGTGGTTCGCGCGGATCACCTTATGGCCGAGGAATTCATTGGTACGCACGGAGGCGTCGCCGATAATGGTGGAGCGCAGGTGGCCAACGTGCATCTCTTTCGCCACGTTTGGCGCAGAATAGTCGATAACAATCGTCTGTGCTTTCGGCTGGGCGACGCCCAGACGGTCGGATTTCAGCGCCTCGTCAACGTGGCGTGCCAGGAAAGCGGGTTCAAGGAAGATGTTGATGAAGCCCGGACCGGCAATTTCCGTTTTGCTGGCGATGCCGGTGAGATCCAGATGCGTCAGTACCTGCTCAGCGAGCTGTCGCGGCGGCATGCCCAGTTTTTTAGCCACTGCCATCACGCCGTTAGCCTGATAGTCGCCAAACTGTACTTTTGCTGACTGACGAACCTGCGGTTCGCAATCCGCAGGCGCGCCTGCGGCAATCAGTGCCTGACTGACTTTTTCTGAGAGAAGAGCCTGAATATTCACCTGGATACCTTACGTTTTCGCTGCGAATGAACAACGCCCGCAGCAGTTAAAGAATTTAGGGCGGGAGTATACTGCAAATGCCCTCTGGCGTCAGCACCGCGGGGGGTGAAGATTGCTCAGAATCCAGGCTATGAAGGCGTGCATAATCATGCAGTCATAAAATCCCGGATTCTGCGGTTGGTCGAACGCGGGGAACAGAGTAAATTAGCGGCTTTGCGACACGATAAGAGACTGAGTTATGGCGAACTGGCACTCCATTGACGAGCTGCATGATATTTCCGCAGATTTACCGCGTTTCACCCAGGCGTTCACAGAACTTGCCACCCGCCTGGGTCTGGATATCGCGCCGCTTGAGGCCGACCACATCTCCCTGCGCTGTCATCAGAACGCGACGGCCGAGCGCTGGCGCCGCGGCTTTGAACAGTGTGGGGAACTGCTTTGTGAAAACACGATCAACGGCCGTCCCATTTGTCTGTTTAAGCTCCATGAACCGGTGCGGGTGGCGCACTGGTCGTTCACCGTGGTTGAGCTGCCGTGGCCGGGCGAGAAACGTTATCCGCACGAGGGGTGGGAGCATATCGAGATTGTGCTGCCGGGCGAGCCGGAAACGCTGAACGCTCGTGCGCTGGCGCTGCTTGCTGACGAGGGGTTAAGCCAGCCGGGCATTTTTGTGAAGACCAGCTCTCCCAGGGGCGAGCGCGAGCGTTTGCCTAACCCCACGCTCGCCGTGACGGACGGGCAGGTAACGGTAAAGTTTCACCCGTGGACGATCGAGCAGATCGTCGCCAGTGAAGCATAAGAGATGTGAGTTCACGCCCGGACCGGAAGCGGAAGGCGTGTCATGATGATTCGTTGAGTGAAATTTAAGGAGGAGTGAATGGCGCTGCTGGAGATTTGCTGTTACAGCGTGGAGTGTGCCGTCAC
>CAMKZP010000579.1 GCA_946477805.1 uncultured Enterobacter sp. | reverse complement strand
AGATTTCTGCCTGTCTCGTGGGCTCGGAGATGTGTATAAGAGACAGATATTATGTCGGCGTTATCGCTGCAACAACCTGACCATAGCGTGTGGTCAATGGCTGCCGTGGGGCAGTAGTTCAGTATAAAAATCAGGTATAAAAAAAGGCGCTTCCCCATGCCGAAGAGCGCCTTTTTAATTCAGCAATTTACTGATTAATATCAGTTCATGCCGTATTTTTTCAGTTTCTTACGCAGAGTACCACGGTTGATACCCATCATCAGCGCAGCGCGGGTTTGGTTACCGCGGGTGTATTGCATCACCATGTCCAACAGTGGCTGTTCAACTTCAGCCAGTACCAGCTCATACAGGTCATTAACATCCTGACCATTCAGTTGAGCAAAATAGTTCTTCAGTGCTTGTTTAACCGAATCACGCAGGGGCTTTTGAGTTACCTGATCCTGGGAGTTAACGGTGGAAACGGTCAGTACGTCAGAATTTACGCGTTGTTCGAACATAGTTCTGTCAGCTCTTTATTTCATTACGCAAGATTTTCGAAGTATGCCTCCAACGCCTCCAGCTGTACGCTGGCATCCTCTATGGCGTTGAATGTGCGCCGAAACTGGTCATTTGGAGCGTGCTCCTGGAGATACCAGGATACGTGTTTACGCGCAATTCGGTACCCTTTTGCCTGACCGTAGTGGTCATGCAATTCCCGAACATGCGAACAAAGCAAGCGCTTAACCTCTGCCAGTGGCAGGGGGGCAAGCAGCTCCCCAGTGTCCAGATAATGCTGGATTTCCCGAAAGATCCAGGGTCTTCCCTGAGCTGCACGTCCTATCATCAGAGCATCAGCTCCCGTATAGTCGAGCACAGCTCTGGCTTTAAGCGGGTCAGTAATGTCACCATTCGCGATAATCGGAATGGAAACTTTCTGCTTAACTGCCCGAATGCTGTCGTACTCAGCGTTGCCGTTGAACAAACAGGCGCGAGTGCGTCCATGTATGGTCAGGGCCTGAATGCCACAGTCTTCGGCCAGTTGGGCAATCTCTACACAGTTACGGTGTTCCGGCGACCAACCCGTGCGAATCTTCAACGTAACAGGAACGTCCACCGCGCTGACAACCGCCGTCAGGATTGACTTCACCTGCTCGGGGTATTGCAGAAGGGCTGAACCTGCAAGCTTGCGATTCACTTTTTTGGCCGGGCACCCCATATTGATATCAATAATCTGGGCGCCACTTTCCACGTTAATACGCGCGGCGTCTGCCATTTCTTCAGGCACGCTTCCGGCAATTTGCACGGTACGAATACCTGGTTCATCAACGTGCACCATCCGCAAACGGGACTTGTCGCTTTCCCAGACCTGCGGGTTAGACGACATCATCTCGGATACGGTTAGACCTGCTCCCATCTCGTAGCACAGCGTCCTGAACGGCCGGTCGGTAATACCTGCCATTGGGGCTGCGATCAGGCGATTTCTGAGCTGGTGGTGTCCGATGCGCATGAGTTAAGAAATGACCATACTGTGACTGCAAGGCGGCGTATATTACGCATTTTTTGCACGAGATGAAAGGCCAAACTTTGAACAATCCACTGCGGTAGATCAAGGAACCGCCGCTAAGATTTTTCGGGTTAAATTATTCACTATTTAAATCATTGAGTTATGTTTAAATGGCTATTTTATAGGCGCTTACAATTTCCCGTAACTTCTCATCATTTCTGAAAAAATGCCCTGTGCCAGCGGGATAATCTGCTGTTTTTAACAGCAGATTACCCCGCTTCAGTGCGATCTGCGTCGCATTTTAGGACATGATTTCAGCGTAAAAATCAGGTGTTATTCAACGACGACGCGTCCATGAAGTGACTGTACCGGACGGTTATTATCGTGATGCATCGTGTGGGTGAATTTCTCTAACTGCTCTGCAGAGACGGTCAGCGGGTGTTTAAGGACAATCCAGGTCACCCCTTCGGAACACGGCGGGGTGGTCAGTGAGCCGCTAAAGCGCCAGTAGGTTTTATTTTTGGGCAGCAGCTGGTTCATATCAAGGTTAGGCTTGATGCTGATGTTTTGGTCAACCTGGCCGGGCATTACGCCCCACAGTTTTTCCAGCTCAGCGTTAGCGGCGCCTTGATCAAACATCACTGCAACCACCGCCAGCTCGCCATTGGCATTCTTGTGCACGAGGTGCATTTCCATAGCGAATTTTTTCCCGTGCACCGCGTTTTCACTCGGCGCATGGAAATGGAATTGCTGTAAGGTCCAGGTTTGGTTATCGAGGGTAATGCTATCTCGGGTGTCGGCCTTTTCGGCGGCCTGAATAGTATGCCCGTTGTTTGTCAGCGTGACGGGTCCGTCGATGTAGTGTGTTTGCAGCGGGGAAAGGTGCGCTTTTACGGTGGAGTCGATGTTAACTGGGGACTGGTTCATCCCGTTTTGGCAGGACTTGTAAGCGTCATCCAGTTCGCCCCAGTGCTCCGGTGCGCCTTCACCGTCGTAGCTCCAGTGTGATGCGAAAGCTGAAGCCGAGATCATGCTCAGCGCCAGCAGCGCAGCCTTGCCATATACG
>CAMKZP010000578.1 GCA_946477805.1 uncultured Enterobacter sp. | reverse complement strand
GGGTTATTCTATTTTAAACCAGCTACCGCAGCTTGACCTCCCGCAATACTTTGCCCACGGCGCGGTGCTGAGCATTTTCCTCGGGGCGGTATTGTGGCTCGCCGGCGCGCGCGTCAGCGGACACGAGCAGGTCAGCGACCGATACTGGTGGGTGCGCCATTACGATAAACGTTGCCGCCGCGACCAGCATAAGCACAGCTAGCGTGTTGAAATAAAGAACATAAAAACGACTCTTTTTAGAGTCGTTTTTTTATGCTTTGCGCGTTTCGCAGCGGCTACAGATCCGCTAACGCCGCATCGCGGTTTGGATAAAAGGCCAGGCGGCCGGGGATTGGCTGCACGCCCGCGCGCGCCATGGTGCGCAGCGGCTGGAACTCCAGGTTGCATACCCGCAGCTCGCAGCCCTCCGGCAGTTTATTCACGAAGCGCTGGAAGGCATCCAGCCCGCCCGCATCCAGCACCGGTACGGCATCCCATTTCAGCACCACGATCCGTTTGCCCGCAATGCGGGACTCCAGGTCGCTGAACAGGCCTTCCGCCGCGGCGAAGAACAGCGGTCCAATCACGCGCAGGACCAGCACATCGTCAGGCACCTCGACGTTAACCGCCGAGAGGCGTGTCATCTGCGCGATGCGGCGCATAAACAGCAGCGACGCCAGCACGATACCCACGCTGATGGCGATAACCATATCAAACAGCACGGTCAGCGACATACAGATCAGCATCACGATGATGTCGTCTTTTGGTGCCCGGCGCAGCAGGCTCACCACCTTGTGCGCTTCGCTCATGTTCCACGCCACCATCAGCAGCAGAGCCGCCATGGCGGAGAGCGGCAGCCAGGAGAGCCACGGCGCAAGGATGAGCAGGGCGAGGATCACCAGCACCGAGTGGATCACCGCCGAAACCGGCGAGGTGGCTCCGGCGCGCACGTTCGCGGCTGAGCGGGCAATCGCCGCCGTTGCGGTAATGCCCCCGAAGAAGGGCGCTACGATGTTGCCCAGGCCCTGACCGACCAGCTCGCCGTTCGCGTTATGCCTGGTGTCGGTCATGCCGTCCAGCACGACGGCGCAGAGCAGGGATTCAATGGCCCCCAGCATCGCCATCGAAAACGCGGCAGGAAGCAGGGCGCGAAGCGAATCCCAGCTCAGAGTAAAGCTGGAACCCGGCATGTCCCACGGCAGAACCAGCTGCGGCAGCAGCTGCGGAATACCGTTACCCTGCGATCCGTCTGCCAGAACGTAGTGGAACTGCGAGCCGATGGTGGCCACATGACCACCGAACAGGTTGACGATAGCCATTACCGCACAGCCCAGCAGCAGGGCGGGCAAGTGGCCCGGCAGGCGAATGCCCAGCCGCGGCCAGAGGATCAGCGTTCCCAGCGTGACGATACCGATGGCCGCATCACCGGGGTTGGCGGTCGGCAGGGCCATCGCCAGCGCACCGGCTTTTTGCAGATAGTGTTCAGGAACGTGGGTCATCTGCAGGCCCAGGAAGTCCTTGATCTGCATAGTCGCGATGGTTATCCCAATCCCGGAGGTGAAGCCCAGCGTCACGGAAAGGGGAATATATTCGATTAAACGGCCAAAACGGGCCAGGCCAAAAAGAATCAAGAAAACGCCGGACATCAGCGTGGCAACCAGCAGGCCTGCCAGACCAAACTGCTGCGAAACGGGGTAGAGGATCACCACAAACGCGGCGGTCGGGCCGGAAACGCTGAAGCGCGATCCCCCCGTCAGGGCGATGACGATCCCGGCCACGGCCGAGGTGTACAGGCCGTACTGCGGCGCCACGCCGCTGCCAATCGCCAGCGCCATTGCCAGCGGAATGGCGATAATGCCGACGGTAATCCCGGCAATCAGGTCACGAACAAAGCGTGTCGAGGTGTACTTCTCTTTCCAGCAGGCGTCGATGAGGGCGCGAAAGGGCAGAACATGTGAGGCGGTTACGTTTTTCACAATTATCTATCATCCGTGTGCGCATCATCTGTCATGTGAATGGCAGGTGATTAATGCATTAGTCATACAAATAAATATCAGCAATAAAAAAACCCGCCGCAGCGGGTTCTTCGGCCGTGCTCGATCAGTGTTCGAACATTGCAGAGATAGATTCTTCGTTGCTGATACGACGAATCGCTTCGGCCAGCATCCCGGACAGGGTCAACGTACGCACGTTTGGCAGTGCTTTGATTTCGTCGCTCAGCGGGATGGTGTCGCACACCACAACTTCGTCGATAACGGAGTTGCGCAGGTTATTGACGGCATTACCGGAGAAGATTGGGTGAGTGGCGTAGGCGAACACGCGCTTGGCACCACGCTCCTTCAGGGCTTCAGCCGCTTTACACAGCGTGCCGCCGGTATCGATCATGTCATCAACCAGCACGCAGTCACGACCCGCAACGTCACCGATGATGTGCATCACCTGAGAAACGTTAGCGCGCGGACGACGTTTGTCGATGATCGCCATGTCGGTATCGTTCAGCAGCTTAGCGATAGCACGGGCACGCACCACGCCGCCGATATCCGGAGAAACCACGATTGGGTTGTCCAGGTT
>CAMKZP010000577.1 GCA_946477805.1 uncultured Enterobacter sp. | reverse complement strand
GGCTCTATCAGCCGCAGTCGGGCGAAATATTGCTGGATGGCAAACCGCTCGGAGCAGAAAAACCGGAAGATTACCGCAAGCTCTTCTCGGCCGTGTTTACCGACGTCTGGCTCTTCGATCGCCTCCTCGGGCCGGAAGGCCAGCAGGCCTCTCCGGCGCTGGTGGAAAAATGGCTCGCGCACCTGCAGATGTCGCACAAGCTGGAGCTGCAGGATGGCAAAATCCTCAACCTCAAGCTCTCTAAAGGGCAAAAAAAGCGCGTGGCGCTGCTGCTGGCGCTGGCGGAAGAGCGCGACATCATCCTGCTGGATGAGTGGGCGGCGGACCAGGACCCGCATTTCCGTCGCGAGTTTTATCAGGTGCTGCTGCCGCTGATGCAGGAGATGGGCAAAACGATCTTTGCCATCAGCCATGACGATCACTACTTCATCCACGCCGACCGTCTGCTGGAGATGCGCGACGGGAAGCTGAGCGAGCTGACCGGCGACGAGCGCGATGCGGCGTCGCGGGATGCGGTGGCGCGTACGGCCTGATGTCTTCCTCTGACCCTCTCCCGGTGGGAGAGGGAATAAAATGTGCACGATAAGCCGTTTTTTTACCCATCCCGTCTCGCTGTTTATTCTTATTTACATATCCCCGCGCTATGCTTAATGCCATCTCATTTAATGGATTTATGATTGATGTCGTTATTAAAGAAAAACAGCGCCAGGCAGCGTGACCAGGAGCGCGCGCGGCTCATCTGGCTGCTCACGACCGATAAAGCGGTCACCTCAACGTTATTAGGCAAACTGACCCTGGCTGAGCAATATGATGTCGGCACCCTGGCCGACGATATTGCTGAGGTAGGTGCGCTGGTTGCTCATCTGCCGCCGCCGGATCTGGCGGATACCCTCGAAGCGCTTCCCTCGGAAGAGCGTCACGCCCTGTGGCGCCTGGTGCAGGATCACGAGCGCGGCCAGGTGCTGCTTGAAGCCTCTGAAAACGTCTGGGATGACCTTATCGATGAGATGAGCGACCGGGATATTCTCGACGCTCTGCAAACGCTGGATATCGACGAACAGATTTACCTGGTTCAGCACCTGCCGCGAAACCTGACCGGACGCCTGCTGGCATCCCTGCCTGCCGAAGAGCGCGCGCGCGTGCGCCAGGTGATGCATTACGAAAAAAACAGCGTCGGCGCGATCATGGAGTTCGGCGTTATTACGGTGCGCCCGGACGTCACGCTCGGCACGGTGCAGCGCTATCTGCGCCGTCTCGGCAGCATGCCCGATAACACCGATAAGCTGTTCGTCACCTCGCGGGATAAAACGCTGCTCGGCGAGCTGGAGCTAAAAACTATCCTGTTAAACAGCACCCAGCGGCGGGTCAGCGAGGTCATGGAAACCGAGCCGATGGTCTTCTCTCCGGAAGACGACGCGGAGAAAGCGGCGCGTACCTTCGAGCGTGATGACCTGGTGAGTGCGGCAGTTGTGGATTCGGTGGGGAAACTGATGGGGCGTCTGACCATCGATGAGATCGTGGACGTGGTCTACGAAGAGACCGACAACGACCTGCGCGCGCTCGGCGGGATCAGCGCGGAAGATGACGTGCATGCCTCGGTGGGAAAGGCGGTCAAAACCCGCTGGGCCTGGCTTGCCATTAACCTCTGTACCGCATTTATCGCCTCACGCGTGATCGACGGTTTCGAACACACCATTTCGCAGCTGGTGGCGCTGGCTTCGCTGATGCCTATCGTGGCCGGGATTGGCGGTAATACCGGAAACCAGACCATCACCATGATCGTCCGCGCGCTGGCGCTGGAAAATATCCAGCCGGGCAACTTTTCGTGGCTCATTTTCAGAGAGATGGGCGTCGCGCTGATTAACGGCCTCGTGTGGGGCGGGATTATGGGCGGCATCACCTGGTGGCTGTATGACGATATGGCGCTGGGCGGCGTGATGATGCTGGCGATGGTGCTCAACCTGCTGGTGGCCTCGATGATGGGGGTGATTATTCCGTTGACGATGACCAAACTGGGGCGCGACCCCGCGGTGGGGTCGAGCGTAATGATCACCGCCATCACCGATACCGGCGGTTTCTTTATTTTCCTTGGGCTGGCGACGATTTTTCTTCTTTAAGACGGCGCTTGAGGCGGGCGGGAAGAAGCACCATCACAACGATCCCGCCCAGCACGCCGATGGCCAGATTGCCGGTTGATACCGTTGCCGCCACGGTAACCAGCATCACCACCGTTTCGGCGATGGGGGCGTTTTTTACCGTTGATGGCTGAAGGCTATGCCAGCTGAAGGTTTTAATCGCGACAATCGCCATGATCCCCGCCAGCACGGCCATCGGGATTTTGGCCATCACTTCGCTGAGTGCCGTGACCAGCACCAGCAGCACAATGCCTGCCGCAATCGTCGAGATGCGACTCCTGCCTTTGCCCATCTCCACGTTAACGATGGTTTGACCGATCATCGCGCATCCCGCAATCCCGCCATAAAAACCGGACAGGATATTACCCACCCCCAGCCCGATGCTTTCGCGGCGTTTGCTCGACGGCGTTGCGGTCAGTTCA
>CAMKZP010000576.1 GCA_946477805.1 uncultured Enterobacter sp. | reverse complement strand
AGATTTCTGCCTGTCTCGTGGGCTCGGAGATGTGTATAAGAGACAGATAGTATTCATCCCGCCGATTCTTACCTAATATCGATTAGCCCTTACACGGGGACCGTCGTTTTTTGACGTATCTAAAGGCCAGCAGAGCCTTAACAACACAGACAGGCATAAACAGGAAAATATCACATGGTAGATCAGGTCAAAGTCGCTGCCGCGGAAGAGGCATCGTCTGAACAGTCGCTGCGGCGAAATCTTACAAACCGTCATATTCAGCTTATAGCCATTGGGGGTGCCATCGGTACCGGGCTGTTTATGGGGTCGGGCAAAACCATCAGCCTTGCCGGGCCGTCGATCATCTTCGTTTATATGATCATCGGTTTTATGCTCTTCTTCGTGATGCGCGCAATGGGTGAGCTGCTGCTCTCGAACCTCGAATACAAATCCTTCAGCGACTTCGCTTCCGACCTGCTCGGCCCCTGGGCGGGCTATTTCACCGGCTGGACCTACTGGTTCTGCTGGGTGGTCACCGGTATGGCGGACGTCGTCGCCATCACGGCGTACGCGCAGTTCTGGTTCCCCGGCCTTTCAGACTGGGTGGCATCGCTGGCGGTGATTGTTCTGCTGCTGAGCCTGAACCTGGCCACCGTAAAAATGTTCGGTGAGATGGAGTTCTGGTTTGCGATGATCAAAATCGTCGCTATCGTGGGGCTGATTGTTGTCGGGCTGGTGATGGTACTGACGCACTTCCAGTCGCCAACCGGCGTTCAGGCGTCATTCACTCACCTGTGGAATGACGGCGGCTGGTTCCCGAAAGGCATCAGCGGCTTCTTTGCCGGCTTCCAGATCGCGGTGTTTGCGTTCGTGGGGATTGAGCTGGTGGGCACCACCGCGGCGGAAACCAAAGATCCGGAGAAATCCCTGCCGCGCGCAATCAACTCCATTCCTCTGCGTATCATCATGTTCTACGTCTTTGCGCTGATCGTGATTATGTCCGTGACGCCGTGGAGCTCGGTGGTTCCTACCAAGAGCCCGTTCGTAGAGCTGTTCGTGCTGGTGGGGCTGCCCGCTGCGGCGAGCCTGATTAACTTCGTGGTGCTGACCTCTGCGGCCTCCTCGGCTAACAGCGGCGTATTCTCAACCAGCCGTATGCTGTTTGGTCTGGCGCAGGAAGGCGTTGCGCCGAGCGCGTTCGCCAAGCTGTCCAAACGTGCGGTCCCGGCGAAAGGGCTGACCTTCTCCTGCATCTGCCTGCTGGGCGGTGTGGTGATGCTCTACGTGAACCCAAGCGTGATTGGCGCATTCACCATGATCACCACGGTCTCTGCGATCCTGTTCATGTTCGTCTGGACCATCATCCTTTGCTCATACCTGGTGTACCGCAAACAGCGTCCGCAGCTGCATGAGAAATCGATCTACAAGATGCCGCTGGGCAAGCTGATGTGCTGGGTATGTATGGCATTCTTCGTGTTCGTTCTGGTGCTGCTGACGCTGGAAGAAGATACCCGTCAGGCGCTGATCGTCACGCCGCTGTGGTTCATCGCGCTGGGGCTGGGCTGGCTGTTTATCGGTAAGAAACGTATGGCAGGCATGCGTTAAGCATGTTGCCGGGTGGCGCTAGCGCTTACCCGGCCGACGTTCAAGGACGTTGTAGATGTTGTAGGCCCGGCAGGCGTTAGCGCCGCCGGGCTTTTTTTATTCCCCGGCTAACGCGCGCGGGAACAGCACGTTATTCTCAAGGCTGATGTGCTCCATCAGGTCATCGATCGTCTCGTTAATGCCGTTGTACAGGGCTTTCCAGGTGGTACATGCCTCCGGCGGCGGGGTGACGTTACCGGTGGCGTGCTTAATCACTTCCAGCAGTTCGCCTGCGTCATCATGCTCGCTTTCCATTACGCTGATGGGGCCCATCGCCTGGCTGCCCATACCCCGTTTGATCATCGGGAAGAGGATCTGCTCCTCTTTCATCATGTGGCTGGAAAGCTCCTCGTGCAGCATGGTGAGGTATTTCGCCAGGCCGCGCGGCACAGAAGGCTTGTCGGCGTGAACGCGCTCAACTTTGGTTGCCTGGAGGATAAGCTCCGGCAGCTGCTCGCGGTGACGATCGTGGTAACGCACGATGATATGGTCGATGATGTCGGCCAGCGGCGCAGTGCGCCAGTCTTTCTCCATTGGCTGCTCGGCCAGCCGTGCCAGCTCTGCTTCAATCACCTCCACGTCCAGCGCTTTGCGCGAGGCGGCGCGCGCCAGCGTTTGCTTACCGCCGCAGCAGTAATCCATATCGTATTTGCGGAACAGCGCCGAAGCGCGAGGGATGGAGAGCGCCAGCTCGCCGAGGGGTTGGTCGCGAAAGGCCATAGCAGTTACCTCATCATCAATAATATAAGATGCATATTAAATGCATCTTTAAGGTGAGGCTATAACCCTTTAGAGGCAAGGGTAAAAATGCGATGCCCGTCACAAAAAAGTGCCTCATTTAACTCACTGAATGGATTTAGAAAATGGCTTTCGAAAGTTTTTAAAAGCGTAGAGACAGTAAACAACGCTCCGCGCCTGCCGATAGATACACGTCAGACA
>CAMKZP010000575.1 GCA_946477805.1 uncultured Enterobacter sp. | reverse complement strand
GAGCTGTGCGCGGCACCGAAAGAGGGAGGGCTGACGCCTTCCCGCGGCGTCCTGGCGTCTGCTCGTCAGGCTGTGACTATTCCCGTGCATCCGATCGTTCGCCCGCGCGGCGGCGACTTTTGTTACACGACGGGCGAATTCAGCGCCATGCTAGATGATATCGCGCTCGTTCGCGATCTGGGCTTCCCGGGGCTGGTGACCGGCCTGCTGGACGAAGACGGCAACGTCGATCTGCCGCGTATGCGCCAGGTCATGGCCGCGGCAAAGGGAATGGCGGTCACTTTTCATCGCGCCTTTGATATGTGTAAAGATCCGCTTCAAGCGTTTGATACGCTTGGAGAACTTGGCGTGGCGCGCATCCTCACTTCTGGACAACAGGCGTCCGCTGAAAAAGGACTGCAATTAATTACGGAACTAAAAGCACATTCCGGTGTTCCAATCATTATGGCGGGCGCAGGAGTACGCGCCAGCAATCTGGAACTGTTTTTAAACGCAGGGGTTGAAGAGCTGCATAGCTCAGCGGGCAAGTGGATACCGTCACCCATGCGTTATCGCAATACAGGGTTGTCTATGTCGACGGATGCTGAAGCGGATGAGTACTCACGCTACGGTGTAGATGGAGAGTCGGTTGCGGTAATGAGATCGATGATTGAGCGCCATCACGTGTAGCAACGTACCGATTTTTACCGCGCATCATGTCGCCCAATATGATGCTTGCTTGTACCAGGCCCCTGCAATTTCAACAGGGGCCTTTTTTTATCTTAGCCCCTCACCCTAACCCTCTCCCCAAAGGGGAGAGGGGACTGCACGGAGCGCTCTTTTCACCCTCGCCCCTTTGGGGAGAGGGCCGGGGTGAGGGGTGAAACCTACGGTTTGGTGGCGATCAGCACCGCGCGCATCGGGGCAGGGTAGCCTTCAATGGTTTTAGCGTGGTCGTCCGGGTCGAGGAACTGCTCCAGCGATTCAGTGATCATCCAGTCGGTACGGCGCTGCTCCTCAATTGAGGTCACGCTCACGTCGGCAATGCGCACGTCCACAAACCCGCACTTCTCCAGCCAGTTCTTCAGCGCCAGCGCGGAAGGAATGAAGTAGACGTTGCGCATCTGCGCGTAGCGGTCACCCGGCACCAGAACGGCATTTTCATCGCCTTCAATCACCAGGGTTTCCAGCACCAGCTCGCCGCCGCTGACCAGCTGGTCTTTCAGCTGCCAGAGATGCTCCAGCGGAGAACGACGGTGATACAGCACGCCCATCGAGAACACGGTATCAAAGGCCTTCAGCGCCGGGAGTTGCTCAATGCCCAGCGGCAGAAGGTGCGCGCGCTGGTCGTTGCCGAGCAGCTTACGCACCGCTTCAAACTGGCACAGGAACAGCTGCATCGGGTCGATGCCGACCGCCAGATGCGCACCCGCGCCAATCATGCGCCACATGTGGTAGCCGCTGCCGCACCCCACGTCGAGGATCGTGCGGCCGGTCAGGTCTGAAAGGTGCGGCAGAACGCGATCCCATTTCCAGTCCGAGCGCCATTCGGTATTAATGTCCACGCCGTACAGCGAAAAGGGCCCTTTGCGCCACGGCATCAGGTTTCGCATCAGCGTTTCGATGCGGTTTATCTGCCCGGCCGGGAGCGGCTCTTCGCTTTCTGCCGTCACGCTGTGCAGCAGATCCAGACGGTGTGGGGTTAGCTCCGGCAGGAACTCTACCGCGTTGGACCACTGCTTCAGCAGGCCATGCTGCTGGTCGCGCTGCCAGGTGGCAATTTGCGCAGGCAGGGTTTCCAGCCAGTGGGAGAGGTGGTTTTTGGCAATCAGCTGATAGAAATTACCGAACTCGATCATGCCGCGTCCTCAGCTTTCAGCGCCACCAGCGAGCCAAAGTTAAAGCACTGGAACCACAGCTCGCTGTGCTCGAATCCCGCTTTGCGCAGGCGCGCCTTGTGCGCTTCCACGGAGTCGGTCAGCATCACGTTTTCGAGCATGCTGCGCTTCTGGCTGATCTCCAGCTCGCTGTAGCCGTTCGCACGCTTGAAATCGTGGTGCATGTTGAACAGCAGCTCGCCGACCTCAGCGTCTTCAAAGCTGAATTTCTCGGAGAGCACCAGCGCACCGCCCGGGTTGAGCCCTTGATAAATTTTATCCAGCAACAGCTGACGGTCTTCAGGCACCAGGAACTGCAGGGTAAAATTCAGCACCACCATCGACGCGTTTTTGATCTCGATATCGCGAATATCGCCTTCCACAACCTCTACGGGCGTGGGCGCTTTATAGGCGTCAATGTGGCGGCGGCAGCGTTCAACCATCGCTGGGGAGTTATCGACGGCGATGATGTTACAGCCGTCCTGACGTACGTTACGACGGATCGACAGCGTTGCCGCGCCGAGCGAGCAGCCCAGGTCGTAGACCTGCGTGCCGGGCTGAACGAAGCGTTCCGCCAGCATGCCGATCATAGAGATGATGTTGGAGTAACCGGGAACAGAGCGCTGGATCATATCCGGGAAGACTTCGGCTACCCGTTCATCAAAGGTCCAGTCGCCCAGGCTGCTGTCTCTTATACACATCTCCGAGC
>CAMKZP010000574.1 GCA_946477805.1 uncultured Enterobacter sp. | reverse complement strand
CTCGTGGGCTCGGAGATGTGTATAAGAGACAGGCACATTGGCAACAATCCGCCGAATCTCGACGACATTGCCGAGCTGCTCAGCTCCGGCGACATCATTACCCACTGCTACAACGGCAAGCCCAACCGCATTCTGACGCCGTCCGGCGAGCTGCGCGCCTCCATCACCTCCGCCCTGAAGCGCGGCGTGCGTCTGGACGTCGGCCACGGCACGGCGAGCTTCAGCTTCGAGGTGGCGAAACGCGCCATCGCGATGGGCATTTTGCCGCACACCATCAGCTCGGATATTTACTGCCGCAACCGCATTAACGGCCCGGTCGGCTCGCTGGCAAGCGTGATGTCGAAATTCCTCGCCATCGGCATGTCGTTGCCGCAGGTGGTGGAGTGCGTAACCGCGAACGCCGCAGACGGCCTGCGCCTCACGCGCAAAGGCCGCATCCAGCCCGGCCTTGACGCCGACCTGACGCTGTTCACGCTCAGGCGCCAGCCGACGCTGCTGACGGATGCTGAAAACGACAGCCTGCAGGCTGAACACATTCTGGTGCCGCTTGCCGCGATCCGCGCGGGCAAGGGCTACATGACCGAACAAGGGAGCTCGGAAAATGCCTTCGATTTATGAGAAGTACAGCTTAAAGCAGGTTATCAACACCTCTGGCCGCATGACGGCGCTGGGCGTCTCCACGCCGCGCCCGGAAGTGGTGCAGGCGGCGATGGACGGCATGAACCACTATTTCGAGATGAAGGATCTGGTCAACAAAACCGGGGAGTACATCGCGAAGCTGCTGGACGTAGAGGGCGCGACGGTGGTCTCCTGCGCGTCGGCGGGCATTGCCCAGTCCGTGGCGGCGGTGCTGGTGAAAGACAGCGACTGGCTGCTGGAAAACCTGCACGTCACCCCCATCGAGAATAATGAAATCGTCCTGCCGAAAGGCCACAACGTGAACTTTGGCGCGCCTGTGGGGACCATGGTCGCGCTGGGCGGCGGCAGGCTGGTGGAGGCGGGCTACGCTAACGAATGCTCCGCCGATCAGCTGGCGGCGGCGATCACGGCGCGCACCGCGGCGATCCTCTACATCAAGTCTCACCACTGCGTGCAGAAAAGCATGCTGAGCGTGGAGCAGGCGGCGGCGGTGGCGCGTAAACACGATCTTCCGCTGATCGTTGATGCCGCGGCGGAAGAGGATCTGCACGCATACTACCGCTCCGGCGCGGATCTGGTGATCTACAGCGGCGCGAAAGCGATCGAGGGGCCGACCAGCGGGCTGGTGATCGGTAAAACCCGGTACGTCGAGTGGGTGAAGCGCCAGACGGCGGGCATTGGCCGCGCCATGAAGGTCGGTAAAGAGGGCATTCTGGGCCTGACCTGCGCCATCGAGCACTACCTGACGGCGACCAAAGAGAGCGGCGCGGAGATGGTGGCGAAGATGACGCCGTTTATCGAGGCGCTCAATACCCTGAACGGCGTAACCGCCCGCGTGGTTTGGGACAGCGCCGGGCGCGACATCGCCCGCACCGAGATTAAATTCGACGAAGCAACAACCGGCGTCGGCACCGGTGACCTGGTGAACGCGCTGAAGCAGGGCGAATACGCCATTTACTTCCGTGGCTACAAGGCCAACGAAGGGATTATCGAAGCGGACGTGCGCAGCGTGAGCGCTGACCAGCTGAACATCGTGTACCGCCGCATTAGCGAAGTGTTAGGACAGGAGAAAAATGCATGAAACTGACCCCCAATTTTTACCGTGACCGTGTCTGCCTGAACGTGCTGGCGGGCTCGAAAGCCAACGCCAGCGCCATTTACGAAGCGGCGGAAGGTCACGTGCTGGTGGGCGTGCTCTCCAAAAATTACCCGGACGTCGCCAGCGCCGTTGCCGATATGCGCGAATATGCACAGCTGATTGATAACGCGCTGTCCGTGGGGCTGGGCGCGGGCGATCCGAACCAGTCGGCGATGGTGAGTGAAATTTCCCGCCAGGTGCAGCCGCAGCACGTAAACCAGGTCTTTACCGGCGTGGCCACCAGCCGCGCGCTGCTGGGGCAGAACGACTCGGTGGTCAACGGCCTGGTCTCGCCGACCGGCACCGTGGGAAAAGTCAAAATCTCCACCGGCCCGCTGAGCAGCGCGGCCCCGGACGGCATTGTGCCGGTTGAAACGGCGATTGCCCTGCTGAAAGATTTCGGCGGCAGCTCGATCAAATACTTCCCGATGGGCGGCCTGGCGTGCCGCGACGAGTACAAAGCGGTGGCGGAAGCCTGCGCGCGGCACGACTTCTGGCTGGAGCCAACGGGGGGGATCGATCTGGAAAACTTCGAAGAGATCCTGCAGATCGCGCTGGACGCGGGCGTGAGTAAAATCATTCCGCATATCTACAGCTCGATTATCGACAAAGCCAGCGGCGATACGCGCCCGGAAGACGTGCGTACGCTGCTGGAGATGACGAAGAGGCTGGTGAAGTAAATTAAAACATTACCCCTCACCCCAGCCCTCTCCCCAAAGGGGAGAGGGTGTATTAGTCCCCCTCAGCCCTATGGGGAGGGTGTAATCGTCCCCTCTCCCCTTTGGGGAGAGGGTTAGGG
>CAMKZP010000573.1 GCA_946477805.1 uncultured Enterobacter sp. | reverse complement strand
TGCCGTTAAGCACCGCGTCACGAAGAAGCTGCGTATCCTCTGCAAAACGATGGTGAAAATCATACGCCAGTATCTTTCCCGCCCTGCGGGCGGCGGTGCGCATCGCGTCGGCCTCCTGTGGCGTCATGGCGGGCGGCTTTTCACACATCACATGGCACCCTGCCTCCAGCGCCGCCAGAACATGCTCAAAATGGAAGCGGTTCGGGGAACAGACGCTTACCACATCAGGCTTGACCGCCTGAAGCATTTCCCGCGCATCCTGCCAGGCGCCGGGAATCGCATGACGCTCCGCAAACGCCTGTGCCTGTTCCAGGCGGCTGTCCATGACGGCCGCCATCTGAACATCACTTCGTGTGGCGTAATACGATGCATGCACTTTGTCCGCGACCTGCCCGGCGCCAATAATGGCGACGCGCAGCGGCGCAGGTGTTGAAGCACTCATCACGCTCGTCATCCTTAGCAATTACGCAGGTAGGTAAGGGAGTCCTGATAGGCCCGAGCCGGATCGTCAGCCCGGACGCGGCATTCGTAAACCACGTACCCCTGGTAGCTATCCGCCCGCAGCTGGTTGAAAAGCGCGGCGAAATCCAGGTTGCCGCTTCCCGGCTGGTAGCGATGATTATCCGCAATATGCACATGCCCAAGCAGGTCGCGGTTGTGGTGCAGCGCGTCCGTCAGAGAGTCTTCTTCGATGTTCATATGGTAAAAATCACCGATGATCTGCACATGCTTTAGCGCGTTCTCTTCGATGTAGCGACGCGCGTCGGCCAGGGTGTTGATCATATGATCCTGATAGCGGTTTAGCGGCTCCAGATAAACGATGGTTCCGCTACGTGCAGCCACCTCTTCAAGCCAACGCAGCGAGGCGCTAACCGCTTTGCGGTCCCCTTCCAGGCTGCGCGGCGACGTCATTGGCGGCAGACGGAAGGTGAACATTCCCCAGGCGGCAGGGACTATAATGCCTTTGCCGCCGACCTCGGCGAGGGCTTCAAGAATGCGTTCAATCTGCTGCAGGCCGTTCAGACGACGTTCTTCAATAAAGTCACCTATCCAGCCGTCATAACCTCCGCAGGCCGTAGTGACGGGTAAGCCCGTTGCTTTAATGGCGGCCTTCACCTCGTCAAGATTCTCCACCAGCAGCTTGCCGTCAATCTCGTAGCCATCAAAACCCATTGCCTTGATGTACTGAAACTTTTCCAGAATTGAGGTTGGGAAAAAGGCCTGGTTTTGCGTTGCGATTTTCATAGTTGCTCTCCTTAGCTTAAAAAGTGACGCCCATTTTGATGCTCAACTCCGGGTGCTGGTCGACATATTTCATGTAGCTCTCAGCGCTGGTGGTAAAGGTGACAACCGGGTCGATGAGATCCTCGCAGTTGAGATACCCGTTCATCAGCAATTCCCAGCAGGTCTCTTCGATACGCTTGCGGCTCCAGCGCGGGTAGTCCGGGTTTGGCTCACTGCAGGCGCGTGAGAAGACAATCTTCGCGTTGTTGAAATGCGCTTCGCGACCGAGGTTGAAGCCCTCAGCAAAGGGTTTCGCGAAGGCAACGTAGGAGATGGTGCCCCCGTAGGCGAGCCCGCGCAGCGCAGACTGCAGCGCATCGGCAAAGCCGCTGGTTTCAATGATCACGTCTGCGCCCTGCTTGCCGGTCAGCTTTTTAATCTCCAGGCCCACATCCGTACCGATTGGGTTCAGGCAGTGGTCGGCACCATGACGGCGAGCAATTTCGCAGCGGTGCGCGATAGGATCGACGCCGATGACAACCGACGCGCCGGCTTTTTTCGCCAGCTGAATGGCAATTTGCCCAATCGCTCCCAGGCCGACAACCACCACGAAATCCCCTACCCGCACGTTGGCATCGCGCACGCCGCTCATGGCGAACTGCGCCGGGTCGTAGCAGACCGCGTTTTTCCAGGAGGAGCCCTGCGGCATTTTGCGCAGCTTGTAGTTATTAACGGCATTCACAATGACCGTCTCCTGCAGCGGAGCGTAGCAGCAGACGCGATCGCCGGGCTGGTATTCCGTCACCTCGGCCCCGCATTCGATCACGTCGCCGACGATCATGTTGCCCAGCTGAAATTTACCGAATTCGATACCGCGAGCGGCCCCCTCTTCACGCGGGGTAAACAGCTGCCAGTCCGCATTAAACTCTTCATCGATGAACGGGCTTGCGGCCCTGAAATCCACGACCTCGGTGCCGTGCTTCGGCGCGCCAAAACGTGCGCGAATTTTCACTTCGTGAACGGCGACCTGACGGTCTTCATATTCCACAAGCGCCGCCACGCGGGGCGCTGTCGCAACTAACTTTTTCATCACTCACTCCTTGTAAAAATTGGCCGCCTTAGCCCTTAACGCCACCGGCGGTCAAACCACTTTTAATAAAACGTTCGGACAGCGCATACATAATGACCACCGGCAGTGCGGTCACCAGCGACGCCGCCATCATGCGACCCCAGATGTAGTCTGGCGTGCTGAAGAGCGTGTTCAGCCCCACCGGCAACGTGAAGTTGCTGGCGCTGGAGAGGAAAATGGAGGCAAACAGGTAGTCGTTCCACGCCACCATGAAGCAGTAGACAAACACCGACACCAGGCCCGAGAT
>CAMKZP010000572.1 GCA_946477805.1 uncultured Enterobacter sp. | reverse complement strand
ACCACCGGTGCCGCTTCTGGCCTCTTCCATTGCACGGGCAATGCCACTCACGTTGGTGTTCAGCTTGCGCAGCTGGTTGTCCATGGAGTTGGCATATCCAGCCAGTTCTGTAAACGCTGCCCCGGTTTGTGAGGTGCTATCGTCGAGGTTATCCATGCCCTTTCCGGACTGCTGGGCCGCAGCATCCAGTTTATCCAGAGCATCAATGGCCTGTTTGCCGCCTTGTAACAGCGGCTCAACGTCGGCGCTGATTTCATAAACGATGCTACCGGCGTTCTTCTCACCTGCCATGTCATTCTCCGGTTATTGCTTTGCTTTTGCCCTGCGCGCGGCCTGTTTAGCCAGGTATTCGTCAGCGATGCTGTCGTATTCATCGCGAGTGAAGCCTTTCTGATCCGGGTATTTCGCAGCCAGCAGCATCTGAAATTCGGTCATCGTTAACTGGGCGGCTTCGGCGCGATTCATGCCGAAGTGACTGCGTGCCGCGCTGATGTAGTCGAAGGCTTTAAACTCTGTTGTGCGCTCACCTGTTTCGTGGCGCTGCAACTGACGGACCTTAGCTTTGCCGACGACGCCGTGCTGCATGAGGTGCTGAGCCAGTACGATGATGTCGTTCTTCGGCATCTGACCCGGGCGGTAGACGACGCAGTGCCGCCACCCTTTCCACTCGCCGATCATTGGCGTCAGGTCGTCCTCGCAGCACGACTGCAGCACCAGCATGGACGTCGATAAAATCTTTTCAGAAGCACGGTTGAAAGAAGAAGACAGCCATTCAGGAAAGCGCCCCAGCGTACCAGCGCACACCTCAATCAACTGAGCGACGTCATTTCCGTGGATGGTGGCGTATGCCTGCACAATCTCTTCCGGGCTGCCGATCCTGGTCATGGCCTCGAATGAAGGTCGCAGCAGGTAATCCTTCCCGCCCTCGCGGCTGTCGCTGATAGAGAGTTCGCCAATATCGGTTAAAGCGTTCATAGGCCTTCCAGTAAACGGTCATTATCAAGGGCAGCACGCCGCCCTTTGGAATGTCCGTTAGGTAACGGTAACCGTATGCACGGCCACAAAGTTGCCGTCTTCGGTGTTGATGATGATCTGCGCGCTGCCGGTGGCAACGCGATTCACCGTGACGGTGGTGCCGGATGCTGTAGCAGTGGCTTTGGTTGGATCGGTTGATGCAACGGTGAAGTCTTTATTGGTTGCGCCGATCGGTGCGATATTCACCGTGAATGTGCTGGTACCGCCAGCCGCGCCGGTGCTGGTTGCCGGGGTTACAGTTACGCCAGTCACTGCCACCGCAGTCAGTTCGTTCACTTCGATGGTGGTTGCATCGCCGACTTTGAACTCGGTGGAGAACGTGACGATGTCGTTGGTACCGCCGTCAGAGCTTAGCGCCGTGATGTTCATATAGCCGACGAATTCGACCGGGCCGTAGTCCATACGCACCCAGATCCCAGGCTGGCGCTTGACCTTCAGCTCGTCAGCGAAATACTTGATGAACTTGCCAACGCCGTACTGATCCAGTTTGTCCTTCTTGCGAACCTCGCCTTCAAAGCTCAGGGTGAAGTCACTGTTGGTGATGATGGTCTCGACATAGCCGCCGCCGTCATCCGCATCAGAGGTAACCGAGTTCGGGTTGAAGTCGAAGCCCTTCGACGTACCAGCGGCCAGCGCCATCCACTCACCTTCGAGTGGCTTGACGTCCGGGCAGCCATCGGCGACTTCCAGCACGACAGCACCACCGAACAGGCGCTCGTTCGAGTTCTGGCAATTAGCCATGTGAAACTCCTCTTTGACGTATAAAAGAAAACCCGCCGAAGCGGGTTATTTGGTTGGGATGGCTATTCGCCGTAAGTGCAGGCGAACTGGAGTCGGAAGACTATTCGCCCTTCTTCTGTGAGCACCGGCGCGGGGATTGCGCCCATGTTCTGGATGTAGCCGACACACTCGTCAGCCATGGGGTTGGCCTGGACGTAATCGACGATGCGCTGCACGGCATTCAGCGCGTCTTTGCGCTTATCTTTCGCGCCGACAACGTCGACCAGGACGTGATATTCGGATCCGAGATCAGTGCGAATATTCGACCCGCCGTTTGGCCTGAACACCATGATCGCCTTCGACAGGTCTCCCGGGTCGTCGTACATCAGCTGCTGCACCGTGAAACCGGTAGTTAGCCCGGCGTCGCCGAACATGTTGCGCACCCGCTCGTGCATCATCGGTGTCATAGCGAAAGCTCCTTGCGCATCACCGCGTCAACGTTATCGCGCTCGTCATTCGCGCCTTTGGTCAGGAATTGCGGTTCACCATGCGGATCCCAGTAGTTGCCCTTTCCGGTCCCGCCGCCGAACTCTTTCGGTTTCTGCGGCCCGAACTCAGACCGGTTGCTGGTCACGCCGAAGTGCGCGCGCGGCTGGCCTTTCAGCTTGCCTGATGCCTCATGCACATACGCGGCATAATTGGCTGAGTAACCGATGCGCCCGGTGATGAGCACCCCGCCAGCGTCGATTTCACGGAACTGGCTGTTAACCAAGGTAGAGGTGTCGATTGGGGTGTAATATGCCGCCCGAGTGCCGATAAGCATCATCGCCGACTGCAGCGCGCGGATTACCT
>CAMKZP010000571.1 GCA_946477805.1 uncultured Enterobacter sp. | reverse complement strand
ACGAGATTTCTGCCTGTCTCGTGGGCTCGGAGATGTGTATAAGAGACAGGCGCAGCAGGACGTAGTTGACGTAATATATCGTCGCGGAGCCGCGCGTCACCACGGCGGTTAACAGCAAAATATTAAACAGGAAAACAATTCGCCACTGGCTGTTTGCGGCCAGCAGTTTTAAATCCGTCAGCATAGAGCCGGAGGTATCATTTCGCGGGGAATAACGCTCGCGGGTCATAAAGAAGCAGCAGAAGAATAACGCAATCCCCAGCAGCCCCATCAGGCTCATCGCATAGAAATAGCCTTTCTGCACGTTGCCCTGGCCCAGGTGCGAGACGAGCGGCAGCGCGATAACCGTTACGATCAGCCCGCCTATAAACGACAGGCCAAAGCGCCAGGACTGCAGCGAGTGGCGCTCGCGCGGGTCCAGCGTCAGCGCGCCGGGCATGGCGCAGTAGGGCACGTTAATCGCCGAGTAGATAAGGCTCAGAATGGCATAGGTCACGCAGGCATAGACGATTTTCGCCGTCGGCCCGACGTCCGGGACGTAGAAGGTGATGAGGCAGCTCACGCCAAAGGGGATGGCGAACCACAGCAGCCAGGGGCGAAAGCGCCCGTGACGCGTCTGGGTGCGGTCCACCAGCGCGCCGATGCAGGGATCGACAAAAGCATCCACCACGCGAACCACTAAAAACATGGTCCCCATGATCGCCGCCGGCAAACCAAAAACGTCCGTGTAGAAATAAGCAAGAAATAAGGTTGCCGTTTGCCAGACCAGCGCGCTGGCCATATCGCCTAAGCCATAGCCTATTTTGTCTTTAGTACGCAAAACAGAGGAGAGTGTCATTTGTTATTTGCCTTTTTATCAGGTTAAAACGTATTTCAACCAGTCGCGCATCATGTAGGGTAATGCGCGGTAAGGCTCAATTATTAGTAACGGTTTGCGCGCTAACAATTGTCTAAATTAACAGGCAAATTATGATATTTGGTTTTTTGTTTTATTTGTGACGGGGAGCATATTCGCCGGAAAATAAAAAAGACGAGGAATAATCCCTCGCCTTTTTTTACGGATGTTAAGCCGTTACTTATTCAGCTCTGCCAGACTGAGCCAGGTTTGCACCACGGTGTCCGGGTTCAGGGAGAGGCTGTCAATGCCCTCCTCCATCAGCCAGGCCGCAAAGTCCTCATGGTCGGACGGCCCCTGGCCGCAAATGCCGACGTATTTACCCTGCTTCTTCGCCGCGCGGATGGACATGGACAGCAGCGCTTTCACCGCCTCGTTACGCTCGTCGAACAGCTCGGAGACCACGCCGGAGTCGCGGTCCAGACCCAGCGCCAGCTGCGTCATGTCGTTCGAGCCGATGGAGAACCCGTCGAAGTGTTCCAGGAACTGTTCCGCCAGCAGGGCGTTGGACGGGATCTCACACATCATGATGATCTTCAGCCCGTTCTCGCCGCGCTTGAGCCCCTGGCGCGCCAGCTCGTCCACCACCGCTTTCGCCTGCTCCACGGTGCGAACGAACGGGATCATGATCTCCACGTTGGTCAGCCCCATGTCGTTGCGCACGCGTTTCACCGCGTCGCACTCCAGCGCGAAGCAGTCGCGGAAGCTTTCAGACACGTAGCGTCCGGCGCCGCGGAAGCCCAGCATCGGGTTCTCTTCCTCCGGCTCGTAGCGTTCGCCGCCCACCAGGTTAGCGTATTCGTTGGACTTAAAGTCCGACAGGCGCACGATAACGCGTTTCGGGTAGAACGCCGCGCCCAGCGTCGCGATCCCTTCGGTCAGACGGCCCACGTAAAACTCTCTCGGCGAGTCGTAGCCTTTCATCATCTCGCGGATTTCGCCCTGAAGCTTCGCGCCCTGGTCGTCAAACTCCAGCAGCGCGCGCGGGTGAACGCCGATCATGCGGTTAATGATGAACTCCAGACGCGCCAGGCCCACGCCCTCGTTCGGCAGGCAGGCGAAGTCAAAGGCGCGGTCCGGGTTACCGACGTTCATCATGATTTTCAGCGGCAGATCCGGCATGGTGTCCACGCTGGAGCTTTTCACGCTGAAGTCCAGAATATCGGCATACACGTAGCCGGTATCACCCTCGGCACAAGAGACGGTCACGTTCTGGCCGTCCTTCATGCGTTCGGTCGCGTCGCCGCAGCCAACCACGGCCGGGATCCCCAGCTCGCGGGCGATAATCGCCGCGTGACAGGTACGGCCGCCGCGGTTGGTGACGATAGCGGCGGCTTTCTTCATGATCGGCTCCCAGTCCGGGTCGGTCATGTCGGTGACCAGCACGTCGCCGGGCTCGATGCGGTTCATCTCGCTGATGTCGTGGATCACTTTCACCGGACCGGCACCGATGCGGTGGCCGATAGCGCGACCTTCAGCCACGATTTTGCCCTGCGCGTGCAGCGTATAACGCTCCATCACCTGGCCGCGGGAGCGCACGGTTTCCGGACGCGCCTGCACGATAAACAGCTTGCCGGTGTGGCCGTCTTTCGCCCATTCGATATCCATCGGGCGGCCGTAGTGTTTTTCGATCTGCACCGCCTGTTTCGCCAGCTCTTCCACCTCGGCGTCGGTCAGCGAGAAGCGGTCGCGCTGCTCCTGCGGCACGTCTTC
>CAMKZP010000570.1 GCA_946477805.1 uncultured Enterobacter sp. | reverse complement strand
CGAGATTTCTGCCTGTCTCGTGGGCTCGGAGATGTGTATAAGAGACAGGTGCATAAGCAGCAGGCGGGCTTCTCGCAGACCTCGCAAATCCATAAGAAAGACAGCCACATCAAGGGCCAGCCGCGCTATGTGCCGCATAAACGGCTTAATAACGCCTTTATGATGCACGCCTCCACCAGCCCGTTTTACCCGCTGTTTGCCGCTCTGGACATTAACGCCCGTATGCATGAAGGCCAGAGCGGTCGCAATATGTGGATGGACTGCGTGGTGACGGGTATCGAGGCGCGCAAGCTGATCCTGGAGAACTGCCGGTTTATCCGCCCCTTCGTGCCCGAGACGGTAGATGGCCGCGCGTGGGAGAGCTGGGATACGGCGGAGATTGCCACCGATCTGCGCTTCTTCCACTTCGTACCGGGCGAACGCTGGCACGCGTTTGAGGGTTACGCCGAACATCAGTATTTCATCGACCCCTGCAAGCTGCTGCTGACCACGCCGGGCATCAACGCCCGCACCGGCGAATATGACGATTTCGGCGTCCCCGCCACGATCCTCGCCCACTTCCTGCGTGAAAACGGCATCGTGCCGGAGAAATGCGATCTCAACTCGATCCTGTTCCTGCTCACGCCTGCGGAAGATATGGGCAAACTGCAGCAGCTGGTCGCCCAGCTGGTGCGCTTCGAAAAACTGCTCCAGACCGATGCGCCGTTAAACGCGGTGCTGCCCTCCATCTGTAAGCAGCACCCGGAACGCTATGCGGACTACACCCTGCGCCAGATTTGCCGGGAGATGCATGCGCTGTATGCCCGTAACAACGTGAAGCAGCTGCAAAAAGAGATGTTCCGCAGGTCCCACTTCCCGCGCGTGATGATGAGCCCGCAGGAGGCGAACTACGCGTATCTGCGCGGCGAGGTCGAGCTGGTCTCCCTGCGCGACGCGGAAGGCCGCATCGCCGCCGAGGGTGCGCTTCCCTATCCGCCGGGGGTGCTGTGCGTGGTGCCGGGCGAAGTCTGGGGCGGCTCCGTGCTGCGCTACTTCGCCGCGCTTGAGGAAGGGATCAACCTTCTGCCGGGCTTCGCGCCGGAGCTGCAGGGCGTCTACGTCGAGGAGTGCGACGGCCGCAAACAGGTTCGCTGCTACGCGATCAAACCCGCCGCCGCGCGGCCTGCGCTGCTGAAAGGAGAAATGCTATGAGTAAGTCCAACAAAATGGGCGTGGTGCAGCTGACCATCCTTACCATGGTTAATATGATGGGGTCCGGGATTATCATGCTGCCCACCAAGCTTGCCGAGGTGGGAACCATTTCGATCATCTCCTGGCTGGTAACGGCCGTAGGCTCAATGGCGCTGGCGTGGGCCTTTGCCAGGTGCGGGATGTTCAGCCGCAAGTCCGGCGGGATGGGCGGCTATGCCGAATATGCGTTCGGCAAGTCGGGCAACTTTATGGCGAACTACACCTACGGCGTGTCGCTGCTGATCGCCAACGTCGCAATCGCCATTTCGGCAGTGGGCTACGGTACGGAGCTGTTTGGCGCCACGCTCAGCCCGGTGCAGGTTGGGCTGGCAACCATCGGCGTGCTGTGGATCTGCACCGTTGCCAACTTTGGCGGCGCGCGCATCACCGGACAGCTCAGCAGCATTACCGTCTGGGGGGTGATTATTCCGGTTGTCGGCCTGTGCATCATCGGCTGGTTCTGGTTTAGCCCAACGCTCTACGCGAACTCCTGGAACCCGCACCACGTGCCGTTCTTTACCGCGGTTGGCTCATCCATCGCCATGACGCTGTGGGCGTTTCTGGGGCTGGAATCGGCCTGTGCCAATGCAGAGGTGGTAGAGAACCCGGAGAAGAACGTCCCGATTGCCGTACTCGGCGGCACGCTGGGCGCGGCGGTGATCTACATCGTCTCGACCAACGTGATTGCGGGAATTGTGCCAAATATGGATCTCGCCACATCCACCGCTCCGTTTGGGCTGGCGTTTGCGCAGATGTTTACGCCGGAAGTGGGTAAAGCGATCATGGGCCTGATGGTCATGTCCTGCTGCGGCTCGCTGCTCGGCTGGCAGTTCACCATCGCACAGGTGTTTAAGTCCTCGGCTGATGAAGGGTATTTCCCGAAAATCTTCTCCCGCGTGACCAAAGCGGACGCGCCGGTACAGGGGATGTTAGCGATCGTGATCTTCCAGAGCGGCCTGTCGCTAATGACCATTAGCCCGTCGCTGAACAGCCAGTTCAACGTGCTGGTCAACCTGGCGGTGGTGACCAACATCATTCCGTACATTCTGTCGATGGCGGCGCTGGTCATCATCCAGAAGGTGGCGAAAGTGGATCCGCGCAAAGCGAGAGCGGCCAACGTCGTGGCGCTAATGGGGGCGATTTACAGCTTCTATGCGCTTTACTCGTCCGGTCAGGAAGCGATGCTGTATGGCGCGATGGTGACCTTTATGGGCTGGACGCTGTACGGGCTGGTATCACCGCGGTTTGAATTGAAGAATAAACACAGTTAGGTAAATGCAAAACGGCAACCCGAGGGTTGCCGTTTTTAATGTATTCTCCCTCTCCCTGTGGGCTGAGGTATCCCCAGAAAAATGAAAGGCACGATGAAGTGTGATCTACTGG
>CAMKZP010000569.1 GCA_946477805.1 uncultured Enterobacter sp. | reverse complement strand
GACCGGGAGACGACTACGCCGTTGACGGCCTGTCAGGGGCAACGCTTACCGCCAACGGGGTGCAGCACAGTTTTGATTTCTGGATGGGCGAGCTGGGCTTTGGCCCTTTCCTGAAAAACGTACGTGAAGGAGCGCTGAACAATGGCTGATGCGGGTGAACTGAAAGACGTCAAAAAGGTGCTCACTGGACCACTGTTAGCCAGTAACCCGATAACGCTGCAGGTGCTGGGCGTCTGCTCGGCGCTGGCAGTGACCACGAAACTGGAAACCGCGCTGGTGATGACCGTCGCGGTGACGCTGGTTACGGCGTTTTCCAGCATGTTTATCTCCACGATCCGCCACCACATTCCGAACAGCGTGCGGATCATCGTGCAGATGGCGATCATCGCCTCGCTGGTGATCGTGGTCGATCAGCTGCTGCGCGCCTTCGCCTACGAAACCTCAAAACAGCTGTCGGTGTTTGTCGGGCTTATCATCACCAACTGTATCGTCATGGGGCGAGCGGAAGCCTACGCCATGAAAATGCCGCCGCTGGCGAGCTTTATGGACGGTATCGGCAACGGCCTCGGCTACGGGGTGATCCTGCTGACGGTAGGGTTCCTGCGCGAGCTGATTGGCAGCGGCAAGCTGTTTGGTATTACGGTGCTGGATACGGTGCAAAACGGCGGCTGGTATCAGCCGAACGGGCTGTTCCTGCTGGCCCCAAGCGCATTTTTCATTATCGGTTTGCTGATCTGGCTGATTCGCACGCTGAAGCCTGAACAGCAGGAAAAGGAGTAACCGACAATGGCTCATTACCTGAGTTTGTTTGTGCGCGCGGTGTTTGTTGAAAACATGGCGCTCGCGTTTTTCCTGGGCATGTGTACCTTTCTCGCGGTATCCAAAAAAGTGTCGACGGCGTTTGGGCTGGGGGTAGCGGTCACCGTTGTGCTGGGGCTATCGGTTCCCATTAACAATCTGGTATTTAACTATGTGCTGCGAGACGGCGCGCTGGTGGAAGGCGTTGACCTGAGCTTTCTCAACTTCATCACCTTCATCGGGGTGATTGCCGCGCTGGTGCAAATTCTCGAGATGATCCTCGATAAGCACTTTCATTCTTTTTACAATTCGTTAGGCATTTACCTGCCCTTAATCGCAGTGCACTGCGCCATCTTCGGCGGCGTGTCATTTATGGTTCAGCGTGACTACAACTTCAGTGAATCGGTTGTGTATGGTATCGGCTCCGGTGTTGGCTGGATGCTCGGTATTCTTACCCTAACAGGTCTGCGAGAGAAAATGAAATATGCCAACGTGCCTGCGGGCCTGCGCGGCTTAGGGATCACCTTTATCACCACCGGGCTGATGGCGCTGGGCTTTATGTCCTTCTCCGGTGTGCAGCTATAAGGGCTAACAGATGGAAATAATGCTTGGCGTAGTGATGTTCACGCTAATTGTACTGGTGCTGTCGGGGCTGATCCTGGCCGCACGGGCGAAGCTGGTGAACGCCGGTGATGTCGTTATTGATATCAACGACGATCCGCAAAATCAGATCCGCACGCTGGCCGGCGACAAGCTGCTTAACACGCTCTCCGGCAACGGGATTTTTGTCTCCTCAGCCTGCGGCGGCGGCGGCTCCTGCGGGCAGTGCCGCGTAAAAGTGAAGGAGGGCGGTGGCGACATTCTGCCCACTGAGCTTTCGCATATCACCAAACGCGAGGCAAAAGAGGGCTGTCGTCTGGCGTGTCAGGTTGCGGTGCGCCAGAACATGAAGATCGCGCTGCCGGAAGAGATCTTCGGCGTTAAAAAATGGGAGTGCGAGGTTATCTCCAATGATAACAAAGCCACCTTTATTAAAGAGCTGAAGCTGCGCGTGCCTGAAGGGGAGAGCGTGCCGTTCCGGGCGGGCGGCTACATCCAGATCGAGTGTCCGGCACATACCGTGGCGTATGCAGATTTCGACGTACCGGACGAATACCGCGCAGACTGGGATAAATTCAGTCTCTTCCGCTTTGTCTCTGAGGTGAAGGAGCCCACCCTGCGCGCCTATTCGATGGCCAACTATCCGGAAGAGAAGGGCATCATTATGCTCAACGTGCGTATCGCCACGCCGCCGCCAGGCGTGCCGGACGCGCCGCCGGGCGTGATGTCATCCTACATCTGGTCACTCAGGGCGGGTGACAGGGTGACCATCTCCGGCCCGTTCGGGGAGTTCTTCGCCAAAGATACCGGGGCGGAAATGGTCTTTATCGGCGGCGGTGCCGGTATGGCGCCAATGCGATCGCATATTTTTGATCAGCTCAAGCGGCTCGGCAGCCGGCGTAAAATGAGCTTCTGGTACGGGGCGCGATCGCTGCGCGAAATGTTCTATGCCGAGGAGTTTGAGCAGCTCGCGCGTGAGAACCCGAATTTCACCTTCCACGTGGCGCTTTCCGATCCGCTGCCGGAAGATAGCTGGACCGGCTACACGGGCTTTATCCACAACGTGCTGTATGAAAACTACCTCAGACAGCACCCGGCACCGGAAGACTGCGAGTTCTATATGTGTGGTCCGCCAATGATGAACGCCGCCGTGATTAAGATGCTTCACGATCTCGGGGTGGAAGATGAGAACATCATGCTCGATGATTTCGGAGGCT
>CAMKZP010000568.1 GCA_946477805.1 uncultured Enterobacter sp. | reverse complement strand
CCTCGATGATCCCGGTGACGCAGCGGCTTAAATTCCTGGTCGCCCTGCGCCCGAGCGTGGTCTCGCCTACCGTCGCGGCGCGCCAGGCGGCGACGCTGGACAGGCTCTCTAACGGACGCGCGCTGTTTAACCTCGTCACCGGCAGCGATCCGCAGGAGCTGGCGGGCGACGGCGTATTCCTCGACCACACCGAGCGGTATGAGGCGTCAGCAGAGTTTACCCGCGTCTGGCGGCGTCTTTTAGAAGGGGAAACCGTCACCTTTGAAGGCAAACATATTCACGTTCGCGATGCGAAGCTCTACTTCCCTCCGGTTCAGCAGCCGCGCCCGCCTCTTTATTTCGGCGGGTCGTCGGACGTGGCGCAGGATCTTGCCGCCGAGCAGGTCGACCTCTATCTGACCTGGGGCGAGACGCCGGAGCTGGTGAAAGAGAAAATTGCGCAGGTACGCGCCAAAGCCGCCGCACAGGGGCGCAGGGTACGCTTCGGGATCCGCCTGCACGTGATTGTGCGCGAAACCAATCAGGAAGCCTGGCAGGCCGCCGACCGTCTGATCTCGCATCTTGACGATGAAACCATTGCAAAAGCGCAGGCGGCGCTGGCGAAAACCGATTCCGTCGGGCAGCACCGGATGGCCTCCCTGCACAACGGCAAGCGTGAAAATCTGGAGATCAGCCCGAACCTGTGGGCGGGCGTAGGCCTGGTACGCGGCGGCGCGGGTACGGCGCTGGTGGGCGATGGCCCAACCGTCGCGGCGCGTATTAATGAATACGCGGAGCTGGGCATCGACAGCTTTATTCTTTCCGGCTATCCGCACCTTGAAGAAGCGTACAAGGTGGGTGAGCTTCTCTTCCCGCATCTTGATGTCGCGATCCCGGAAATTCCGCAACCCCGGCCGCTTCAGCTTCAGGGCGAAGCCGTGGCCAACGAATTCATTCCGCGCAAAGCCGCACAAAGTTAAGGAGTCGCCATGTCTGCCACCTCGCAAAAATGGCTGCTGCGCGCTGCCCCCTGGTTTTTGCCCGTCGGCATTATTGCCGTCTGGCAGCTCGCATCCTCAACCGGCTGGCTGTCAAGCCGCATTCTGCCCTCTCCGGAGGGCGTTGTAGAAGCCTTTTGGTCGCTGAGCGCGAGCGGCGAGCTGTGGCAGCACCTGGCGATCAGCTCGTGGCGCGCCCTGATTGGGTTTTCCATCGGCGGGAGCATCGGCCTGACACTCGGGCTGATCAGCGGGCTTTCACGCTGGGGCGAACGCCTGCTGGACACCTCAATTCAGATGCTACGAAACGTGCCGCATCTGGCGCTGATCCCGCTGGTGATCCTGTGGTTTGGCATTGATGAGAGCGCCAAGATTTTCCTCGTGGCGCTGGGCACGCTGTTTCCGATTTACATCAATACCTGGCACGGTATCCGCAATATCGACCGGGGTCTGGTTGAGATGGCGCGCAGCTACGGGCTCTCCGGTTTCGCCCTCTTCTGGCACGTCATTCTGCCCGGCGCCCTGCCCTCGATTATGGTCGGCATACGCTTCGCGCTCGGCCTGATGTGGCTGACGCTGATTGTCGCAGAGACAATTTCCGCCAACTCCGGCATTGGCTACCTGGCCATGAACGCCCGCGAATTCCTGCAAACGGACG
The DNA here is from genome assembly GCA_946477805.1 of uncultured Enterobacter sp. Classification (GTDB taxonomy): domain Bacteria; phylum Pseudomonadota; class Gammaproteobacteria; order Enterobacterales; family Enterobacteriaceae; genus Enterobacter. The sequence goes on along the minus strand of CAMKZP010000568.1, from coordinate 1,018 downwards.
TGGTGGTGGTTGCCATTATTCTTTATGCCCTGCTCGGCAAGCTCGCCGACGTGAGCGCCCAGTGGCTGGAACGCAGCTGGCTGCGCTGGAACCCGGCCTATACTCCTTCGGAGGCTAAAGCATGAATACTGCCCGACTGAACCAGGGAACACCGTTGTTGCTGAACGGTATTACCAAACGCTACGGCGAAAACACCATTCTCAACGCGCTGGATCTGCACATTCCCGCCGGGCAATTTGTGGCCGTTGTCGGGCGCAGCGGCGGCGGAAAGAGCACCCTGCTGCGCCTTCTGGCAGGGCTTGAACCGCCCAACGGCGGTGAAATTCTGGCTGGCACCACGCCGCTGGCAAAGATCCAGGATGACACCCGGATGATGTTTCAGGACGCACGTCTGCTGCCGTGGAAAACGGTCATCGATAACGTCGGCCTGGGGCTTAAAGGCAGCTGGCGGGATAGCGCGCGTCAGGCGCTGGCCGCCGTGGGGCTGGAAAACCGCGCCGGAGAATGGCCAGCGGCGCTGTCGGGCGGACAAAAACAGCGCGTGGCGCTGGCGCGGGCGCTGATACACCGGCCTGGCCTGCTGCTGCTGGATGAACCGCTCGGCGCGCTCGATGCCCTGACGCGAATTGAGATGCAGGACCTGATTGAATCGCTCTGGCAGGAGCACGGATTTACGGTACTTTTGGTGACGCATGACGTCAGCGAGGCCGTGGCAATGGCCGACCGCGTGCTGTTAATAGAAGAAGGAAAAATTGGTTTGGATCTGACGGTGGATATTCCGCGCCCTCGTCGTGTGGGGTCGGCAAGGCTGGCGGAGCTGGAAGCGGAAGTGTTGGATCGGGTGATGAAGCGCGGGGGAACTGAGTTACGGCGAGTTAAGGCTAATGCCTGATGGCCTTTCCCCTCACCCCTGCCCTCTCCCCAAAGGGGAGAGGGAGAAAAGACCATAAAACCCGCACCAGACAGTCCCCTCTCCCCTTTGGGGAGAGGGTTAGGGTGAGGGGAGAAACTGTCTCTT
>CAMKZP010000567.1 GCA_946477805.1 uncultured Enterobacter sp. | reverse complement strand
ATCTCGGAGAGCTGACCGACGGCGTATTTGGCAGTAACTATCAGGACGTCTTCGCCTTCATCGTGCTGATTCTGGTGCTGGTTTTCCGTCCCGCTGGCCTGCTGGGCGAGCGCGTGGCGCACAGGGCCTGAGGAATAATCATGACAACGCTTCAACTACAGGCCCCGGCGGCGACGCGCAAATTTTGGTCAGGCATGACGCTGTTCTGCCTCGCGCTGCTGATTGCGCCCGTCGTCGCGACCCAGCTCGGCGGCAACTACTGGGTGCGCGTCATCGACTTCGCCCTGCTCTACATCATGCTGGCGCTGGGGCTGAACATCGTGGTCGGCTACACCGGCCTGCTGGATATGGGCTTTATCGCCTTTTACGCAGTCGGGGCCTATCTTGCTGCCCTGCTTGCCTCGCCGCATCTCATCGAGACGTTCCCGATCCTCGCCGTCTGGTTCCCGGACGGGCTGCATACCTCGTACCTGCTGATTATTCCGCTGGCCGCGCTGGTCGCTGCCGTCTGCGGCATTGTCCTCGGCGCGCCGACGCTAAAGCTGCGCGGCGATTATCTGGCCATCGTCACGCTGGGCTTTGGCGAGATTATCCGCATTCTGATGCGCAACCTCGACCGCCCGGTGAACATCACTAACGGCGCGAAGGGCATTACCGGCGTCGATACCCTGTGCCAGTTCGGCTTGAAGTTCAGCGGCGTTTATCACTGGTTCGGCGTCAAAGTGCCTGCCCTGTGGCTGTGGTACTACCTGCTGATGCTGTTCATCGTCGCCATTATCTTCGTCTGCCTGCGCCTGCAGCACTCGCGCATTGGACGCGCCTGGCACGCCATCCGCGAGGATGAGGACGTCGCGCGCGCGATGGGCATCAACGTGCGTAACTACAAGCTGCTCGCCTTCGCCATGGGCGCGTCCTTCGGCGGCGTTTCGGGCGGAATGTTCAGCGCGATCCAGGGCTTCATCAGCCCCGAGAGCTTCATCCTGGTCGAGAGCATCATGGTGCTGTCGATGGTGGTGCTGGGCGGCATGGGGCACATTCCCGGCGTGATCCTCGGCGCCGTGCTGCTCACCGCCCTGCCGGAACTGCTGCGCAGCCAGGCAGGACCGGTTCAGCAGGCGATCTTCGGTACGGTGCTGGTTGACCCGGAGATCTTACGCCAGCTGTTCTACGGCCTGGCGCTGGTTCTGGTGATGCTGCTGCGTCCCTCTGGGATCTGGCCGGTACGCCACAAGAAGGTGAAAGCATGAGCCTTTTAACCGTACGCAATATGTCTAAACGCTTCGGCGGCCTGACCGCCGTGGACAACGTTTCGCTCTCCATCAATCAGGGTGAAATCTACGGGCTGATCGGCCCCAACGGGGCGGGAAAAACCACCTGCTTTAACCTGATCACCGGGCTGTATCCGGCGGACAGCGGCGAGTTTTCCATCGCCGACAGGCCCTATTTCCCTAAGCACATTGAAAAAGTGACCGCCGCCGGGATTGCGCGAACCTTCCAGAACGTACGCCTTTTTAACGAAATGTCGGTGCTGGAAAACGTGATGGTGGGCCGCCACGTGCGCACCCGCAGCGGCCTGTGGGCGGCGCTGAGCCGCCATAAGGCCGCGCGCCGGGAAGAAGCTGAAACTCGCGAACAGGCGTGGCGCTGGCTGGAATACACCGGCATCGCGAAGTTTGCTCACTACCGCGCGTGCGACCTGGCCTACGGACACCAGCGCCGTCTCGAAATTGCCCGCGCGCTGGCAACGGACCCGCTTCTGCTGGCGCTGGACGAGCCCGCAGCCGGAATGAACGCGGCGGAAAAAGGCGCGCTGGGCGAGCTGCTCATGCGCATCCGCGACGACGGCAAAACCCTGCTGATGATTGAGCACGACGTCAAGCTGGTGATGGGCATTTGCGATCGCCTGACGGTGCTTGATTACGGCAAAACGCTCGCCAGCGGCACGCCGGAAAACGTGCGCCGCGATCCGCTGGTTATCGCCGCCTGGCTTGGAGGCAACGCCCATGTCTGAATTACTCAAGGTCGAGCGTCTGGACGTGCACTACGGCGGCATTCAGGCGGTCCGCGACGTTTCATTCACCCTGCGCGAAGGGGAACAGGCCACGCTTATCGGCGCCAACGGCGCGGGGAAAAGCTCAACCGTGCGCGCTATTACCGGGCTGGAAACCTTTAGCGGCACGATCGAATTTAACGGTAAAAACGTCCGCAGGCACAGGCCCGAGGCGCTGCTGCGCGACGGGCTGGTGATGGTTCCGGAAGGCCGCGGCGTTTTCGCCCGCATGACGGTGCTGGAAAACCTGCAGATGGGGGCCTGGCTCAGACGTGACGTTGTCACCGTCAGGCGCGAAATGAACGACATTTTCGAGCGCTTCCCGCGTCTGGGCGAGCGCCAGCACCAGCTCGCCGGGCTGCTTTCCGGCGGCGAACAGCAGCTGCTGGCGCTCAATCGCGCCCTGCTCAGCCGACCGCGCCTGCTGATCCTCGACGAGCCGTCGATGGGGCTGGCCCCGAAAATGGTTGAGAACATTTTTGCCGTCATCGCCGGGCTGCGCGAGCGCGGCGTGGCCCTGCTGCTTATCGAGCAAAACGCCCGGCTGGCGCTGGAGGTGACCGACAGCGCGTGGGTGATGGACAGCGGCAGCATCGTTCATCAC
>CAMKZP010000566.1 GCA_946477805.1 uncultured Enterobacter sp. | reverse complement strand
GCCGCGCAGATTGGCTTTGTGCCCAACCAGACCGGCAGCGGGCTGGAGATGAAGGCCATCGCCGCCTGCGTGCTCGGCGGCATTTCGCTGCTGGGCGGCACCGGCACGCTGATCGGCGCCTTCCTCGGGGCCTTCTTCCTCACTCAAATCGACACCGTTCTGGTGCTGTTCAGGCTTCCGGCCTGGTGGAACGACTTTATCGCCGGGCTGGTGCTGCTGGGCGTGCTGGTGCTCGACGGGCGTCTGCGCCAGGCACTTGTGCGCCACCAGCGGGCGCTGAAGTACGGCCGCTTCCAGCCGGGTAACAAGGGGGGAAAGCACGTTACCCCGTTTCCCAAACGCAAAAAAGAGGTGGCATAAATGAGGCTCAACTGGGAAAGCGCGCTGCTCATTTTACTGGTGCTTGAGATCCTGCTCTTTGGCGCCATCAACCCGCGCATGCTCGACGTCAACATGCTGCTGTTCAGCACCAGCGACTTCATCTGCATCGGCATTGTGGCGCTGCCGCTCACGCTGGTGATTATCAGCGGCGGGATCGACATCTCCCTCGGCTCGACCATCGGCCTGTGCGCCATCGCGCTGGGCGTCATGATGCAGGCCGGGTGGCCGATGGCGGTGGCCATTCCCTTGACGCTGGTGCTCGGGCTGCTGTGCGGGCTGCTGAACGCGGCGCTGATCCACTACACCGGCATCAGCCCATTAGTCATCACCCTCGGCACGCTTTACCTCTACGGCGGCGGGGCGCTGCTGCTCTCCGGCATGGCGGGGGCGACGGGCTACGAGGGCATCGGCGGCTTCCCGGACAGCTTTACCGCCTTCGCCAACCTCACGCTGCTGGGCCTGCCGATCCCGCTGGTGCTGTTCGCGGTGATAACGTTTTTCTTCTGGCTGATGACCCACCGCGGGCGCTTTGGCCGCCACCTCTTTTTGATTGGGCAAAACCCGCGCGCGGCGCGCTACGCGGCGCTGTCGGTGAACGGCATGCCCTACGCGCTGTACGGCCTGGTGGGCGTCGCCTCGGCGATTGCCGCGCTGGTGATGGTCTCCTATTTTGGCTCCGCGCGCTCGGATCTGGGGCGCGACTTGCTGATGCCGGCGCTCACCGCCGCCGTGCTCGGCGGGGCCAACATTTACGGCGGTTCAGGTTCGGTGGTCGGTACGGCGCTGGCGGCGCTGCTGGTGGGCTACCTGCAACAGGGTTTACAGATGGTCGGCATCCCCAACCAGGTGTCGAGCGCGCTGTCAGGGGCGCTGCTGGTTGTGGTGGTGATGGGACGTTCGCTGAGTCTGCACCGCGAATGGGTGCGGTCTCTCTTTAGAAAATTATCCGGAGCCTAAGATGAAAACAAAACTGCTCGTCATTGCAATGGCCCTCAGCTTCGCCTCGGCCCAGGCCGCGGACCGCATTGCCTTTATCCCGAAGCTGGTTGGCGTGGGGTTCTTCACCAGCGGCGGCAACGGCGCGAAAGAGGCGGGGAAAGATCTCGGCGTGGACGTGACCTACGACGGCCCGACCGAACCGAGCGTCTCGGGCCAGGTGCAGCTCATTAATAACTTCGTCAACCAGGGCTACAACGCCATTATCGTCTCCGCCGTGTCCCCGGACGGCCTCTGCCCGGCGCTCAAGCGCGCGATGCAGCGCGGCGTCAAGGTGCTGACGTGGGACTCCGACACTAAGCCGGAGTGCCGCAGCATCTACATCAACCAGGGAACGCCGGAGCAGCTCGGCGGCCTGCTGGTGGAGATGGCGGGTAAGCAGGTGACGAAGCCGAACGCCAAAGTGGCGTTCTTCTACTCAAGCCCCACCGTTACCGACCAGAACCAGTGGGTGAAAGAGGCGAAGGCCAAAATCGAGAAAGACCATCCCCAGTGGCAGGTCGTCACCACCCAGTTTGGCTATAACGACGCCACCAAATCCCTGCAGACCGCCGAGGGGATCTTAAAAGCCTGGCCGGATCTGGACGCGATTATCGCCCCGGACGCCAACGCGCTGCCGGCGGCGGCGCAGGCGGCGGAAAACCTGAAGCGGGAAGGGGTGGCGATTGTCGGGTTCAGCACGCCAAACGTGATGCGCCCGTACGTCGAGCGCGGCACGGTGAAGGCCTTTGGCCTGTGGGACGTGGTACAGCAGGGCAAAATTGCGGTCAATGTCGCCGATCGCCTGTTGAAAAAAGGCGATCTTAACGTTGGCGACAGCGTGGAGGTAAAAGACATCGGCACGCTGAAGGTCGAACCGAACAGCGTGCAGGGCTACCAGTATGAGGCGAAGGGCAACGGCATCGTGCTGCTGCCGGAGCGGGTGGTGTTCACCAAAGAGAACATCAGCAAATACGATTTCTGACGGGGGAGCAAATGGCTGATTTAGACGACATCAAAGACGGCAAGGATTTTGGCATCGGCACGCCGCAGCAGAATGTGCCTTACACCCTGAAGGGCTGCGGCTCGCTGGACTGGGGCATGCAGTCCCGGCTGGCGCGCATCTTCAACCCGCAGAGCAACCGCACGGTGATGCTGGCCTTTGACCACGGCTATTTCCAGGGGCCGACCACCGGCCTTGAGCGTATCGATCTCTCCATCGCGCCGCTGTTTGGCGAAACCGACGTGCTGATGTGCACCCGAGGCATTCTGCGAAGCCAGGTGCCTGCGGCTACCAAC
>CAMKZP010000565.1 GCA_946477805.1 uncultured Enterobacter sp. | reverse complement strand
CACTCGACTAGTCGTCGGCAGCGTCAGATGTGTATAAGAGACAGCCCCTCTGCCCACTCCCGTTTTTGCCCGTCGAAATGTCGCCTATGCCTGTGCCACCCTTTGCTGCCTGCTTTGGGGAAGCTCTTACCCGGCCATTAAAAGCGGCTACGAACTGTTCCATATCGCCACCGATGATATTCCATCGAAAGTGGTGTTTGCCGGATACCGTTTTCTGTTTGCCGGGGCGTTGCTGCTGCTGTTTGCGCTGGTGCAGCGTAAACCTATCGCCAGGCTCACGCCGGGGCAGTTCGGCCAGCTTACGATCCTCGGGCTGACGCAGACGTCCATTCAGTACACGTTCTTTTATATCGGGCTGGCGTATACGACTGGCGTTAACGGCTCGATCATGAATGCTACCGGCACCTTCTTCAGCGTGCTGCTGGCACACTTTATCTACCACAACGACAGGCTCAGCTATAACAAGACGCTGGGCTGTATTCTGGGTTTTGCCGGCGTGATGCTGGTGAATTTCCACAGCGGGCTGAGCGAGTTCCATTTCGTCTGGAACGGTGACGGGTTTGTGGTGCTGGCGGCCTTTATCCTCTCTGCCGCCACGCTCTACGGAAAACGGATCTCACAGACCGTCGACCCAACGGTCATGACCGGCTGGCAGCTAGCCATCGGCGGGCTGGTACTGGTAGCGGGCGGATACGTAACGGGCGGAACGCTGGAAGTGCACAGCGCAAAGGCCGCTGCCGTGCTTGGCTACCTGACGCTGCTCTCATCCGTGGCGTTTGCGCTGTGGAGCGTGCTTTTGAAAGTGAACCGCGTCAGCATGATTGCGCCTTTCAACTTTGTTGTGCCTGTGGCGGGGACCGTGCTTTCAGCCATTTTCCTCGGCGAAAATATTCTGGATATCAAATATGCGGTTGCGCTGGTGCTGGTCTGCTCGGGGATCTGGTGGGTGAATAAGCGGAGTGCCTGAGGGGGAAATGGCCGGGCGACGCCTGCGCTTGCCCGGCCTGCGGGAACTAGCGTGCCCGGATAAAGCTGCCGTCAGGCTGACGGGTAAAGAGCACCTGCTGGCCATTGCCGGTATCAATAGTGAGCCCGGTCACTACCCCGCTGGCGTTCTGGCGGATCTGCACCATCTGCCCATTCTGCAGGTTGCTCAGCGGTTTGCCTGCGCCTTCTACCTGCGCCATGGCATAGACATCCGTTGCGGGCAGGTTATGGTCGCGGAACAGCTGAGCGAGCGTTTTGCCTGGCTCAACGCGATAAGCGCGCCACTGTTGTTCAATGCCCGTAGGCTGCTGGGCCGCTGGCGCAACAGCCTGCTCCTGGGGCTGATCTTCCTGAACGGGTTCAGGCTCGACGGGCGCAACCTGGCCGGGGTCGTTGGACGGCGTAACCAGCTGGGTCTGCATGGGCTGCGGCTGCGTTTGCGACTGGATATCCAGCTGCGCATTTCGGCTCACCGGCGGGGTGTCTGGATCATCGCCCCCGGAAGGCAGCAGAAAGCCCACGATCACCATCAGCGCACCAATGATAATCCCCCTGCGATGCAGAGGAGGCAGCGGGTCCATGAGGCGAAAATTGTCCGGCGCATGCCAGATTTTCGCCAGGGTAGGTTTCAGTTCAAATCGCCCGGGCATGGCTCTCCTCCTGCTCCGCGTCTTTTTATCCTGTGCCCGAAGTATAGTTCGCTAACTGCCTGAACGACGTAGCAAACCCGACATCCGTGACATCAGTTCGGGATTAATCCTGGTTCTCTCTATTGTTTCTGTTTCGCTGCGGTTTGTCACCTTTACTTAAGACAAAGTTTTACCCATAAGGGCATGGCTGCTATGCTGCCCGCTACTTTAAATGTGATGGAAGGAAAACCCATGACCACCCCGACTTTTGACACTATCGAAGCGCAGGCAAGCTACGGCATCGGCTTGCAGGTAGGACAGCAGCTGAGCGAATCCGGCCTGGAAGGTCTGTTACCGGAAGCGCTGGTGGCGGGTATCGCTGACGCGCTGGCAGGCAATCATCCGGCCGTTCCGGTTGACGTTGTGCACCGTGCGCTGCGTGAAATCCACGAGCGTGCTGACGCGGTGCGTCGTTCGCGCTTCGAAGAGATGGCGGCAGAAGGCGAAAAATATCTGGAAGAGAACCGCGAGCGTGAAGGCGTGAACAGCACCGAATCCGGCCTGCAGTTCCGCGTGATCAACCAGGGCGATGGCGCTATCCCGGCGCGTACCGACCACGTTCGCGTTCACTACACCGGTAAGCTGATCGACGGCACCGTGTTCGACAGCTCCGTTGCGCGCGGTGAACCGGCTGAGTTCCCGGTTAACGGTGTTATCGCAGGCTGGATCGAAGCGCTGACCCTGATGCCAGTCGGTTCCAAATGGGAACTGACCATTCCTCAGAACCTGGCCTACGGCGAGCGCGGCGCTGGCGCGTCCATCCCGCCATTCAGCACCCTGGTGTTTGAAGTCGAGCTGCTGGAAATCCTGTAATCGGATCGGCTTATTTCCTCTCTCCGCCCGGGGAGAGGAAAATAGTGATAAAACCTATAGTTATGACGGAATCAACATTTTATCTTGCAAACGAAACTGTTGCGTGTATTTTTGTGAGCTGTTTCGCGCTGTATGAGTGATATGACACTCACTTTCAACATATTATTAAC
>CAMKZP010000564.1 GCA_946477805.1 uncultured Enterobacter sp. | reverse complement strand
AGGACACGGGGATTTTCAATCCCCTGCTCTACCGACTGAGCTATCCGGGCAACGGGGCGCATTAAACCCGATTCATCCTCCGTCGTCAACGAAATTTGTTGTTTTCGTTACGAACTGCACACTCTCTCACCAGTTTGACGCAATCTTATGCGAAAAAGTGCGTCCAGAGCGCAGACAGCGGCATAGCCAGCAGCAGGGCGGGCAGCATATTCACCACGGCAAACATCTTAATCCCACAGATGCGCAGCCCTGTCGCCAGCAGCAGCAGGCCGCCGACGGCGGTGAAATCTGCCATCATCGCCGGCGTGGTCAGCGGCAGGATGAGCGTGGCGCAGGTGGCAAGCGCCAGCTGGATCAGCAGCATGGGCACGCAAATCGCGGCGACGGCGATACCGAGCGTGGTGGCGAAAATTGTGGCGGTGAAGAAATCGAGAAATGCCTTGGCAATCAGTATGCTCGGATCGCCGGTCATACCTTCCTGCATGGAGCCAAAAATCCCGGTGCCGCTGGCGCAAAACAGAATAATGATGGCGACATAGTTTTGGATAAAAGATTCGTGCGTGCCGTTTTTCGCCTTATTCGGGTGGGCAATCAGGTTTTTAGCTTTGCCTACCGCGCTGTTGATGCCTTTTTCCAGGTAGCAGAATTCGCCGATCAGCGCGCCGAGCAGGGTCGCCAGTACCATCACCGGCAGGTTGGCGCATTTAATCACCAAAAGAATGCCGATGCCCAACGACGCCAGGCCAAATATCGATGGCATAGATGAGCGAATTCGTTCCGGTAACCGCTGGCTTAATACCGCGCCAAGTATGCCGCCCAGCAGCACCGCGCCGGCGTTGATAAAAGGTCCAATTACCACCGTTAACTCCTGTTAATTAATCATTAGCCTTGCATGATTATGACACGTCCAGGCTGCATTACGCTTACCTTTGGCTGGATTAGTGCATATTGATTCCTTCTTGCGCCTCAAAATAAAAGGTGACATGATTGCGCGAATTTTCTCCTCCCTGTCTCACCGTTCGGTGAGGGTAACTGCGCTTATGAAAACCATGAAAATTGCCGTCAGCCGCGAGCTGGCCTCCATCGTGTCTACGCACCGGGAAAAGGTAACGCTGGATAACACCGATTTTACCGATGTGGCGGCAGTCGTGATTACGGTCGCCGAAAGCCGTAGCGGCATTCTCGCGCTATTGCAGCGCACGGGCTTTCAGCTACCGGTGTTTATGTTCTCACAAGAGCCAACCGAGGCGCCGTCAGGCGTCCTGGCAGTCATTACCGGTAAGGCGCAGGAGTTTCTGGAACTGGAAACCGCCGCCTGTCGTTATGAGGAAAACCTTCTTCCGCCTTTTTTCGACACCCTGAGCCAGTATGTGGCGATGGGCAACAATACGTTTGCGTGTCCGGGACACCAGCACGGAGCGTTCTTCAAAAAACACCCTGCCGGGCGGCAGTTCTATGAATTCTTCGGTGAGAACGTTTTTCGCGCCGATATGTGCAATGCCGACGTGAAGCTCGGGGATTTATTGATCCACGAGGGTTCCGCCAAGCACGCGCAAAAGTTCGCGGCAAAAGTTTTCAACGCGGATAAAACCTACTTCGTGCTTAACGGCACCTCTGCCGCCAATAAGGTGGTCACCAATGCGCTGCTGACCCGCGGCGACCTGGTGCTGTTTGACCGCAACAATCATAAATCCAACCACCACGGCGCGCTGATTCAGGCGGGGGCCACGCCAGTCTACCTTGAGGCCGCGCGCAACCCGTTCGGCTTTATCGGCGGGATCGACGAGCACTGTTTTGATGATGCGTATCTGCGAGAGCTGAGCCGAGACGTCGCGCCAGAAAAGGCGGACGAGGCCCGACCGTTCCGTCTGGCGATTATTCAGCTTGGCACCTACGACGGCACGATCTACAACGCCCGTCAGGTGATCGACAAGATCGGCCACCTTTGCGATTACATCCTCTTCGACTCCGCGTGGGTGGGCTACGAGCAGTTTATCCCGATGATGGCGAACACATCGCCGCTTCTGCTGGAACTCAACGAGAACGATCCGGGCATTTTTGTGACCCAATCGGTGCACAAGCAGCAGGCCGGGTTCTCGCAAACCTCGCAGATCCATAAAAAGGATAATCACATCCGCGGACAGGCACGCTTCTGCCCGCACAAGCGGCTGAACAACGCCTTTATGCTGCATGCGTCCACCAGCCCGTTTTACCCGCTGTTTGCGGCGCTGGACGTGAACGCCAAAATTCATGAAGGGGAGAGCGGGCGCAGGCTGTGGGCGGAGTGCGTCGAGCTGGGCATTGAGGCGCGCAAGGCGATCGTTGCCAACTGCCGAATGATCAAACCCTTTATACCGCCGGTGGTGGCGGGGCGGCCGTGGCAGGATCATGCCACTCACACCATTGCCAGCGAGCTTCGCTTCTTCAGCTTTGAGCCGGGCGAAAAATGGCACGGTTTTGCAGGCTACGCCCGCGATCAATATTTTGTCGATCCCTGCAAGCTGCTGCTGACCACGCCGGGCATTGATGCGCAAACCGGTGATTACACACCATTCGGCATTCCGGCGACGATCCTTGCGCACTATCTGCGTGAAAACGGCATCGTGCCGGAGAAGTGCGACCTCAACTCAATTCTTTTCCTGCTCACACCTGCCCAGAGC
>CAMKZP010000563.1 GCA_946477805.1 uncultured Enterobacter sp. | reverse complement strand
ATATTCACCTGGCTCTGCAGATACTCCTCGCGGCTTTTCTGCCGGGCCTTCTCCTCCTGCAGCGAAATTTTCTGCGGGCGTTTGTAGCGATCGACGCCGTAGTTCATCAGCGCGTGGCAGGAGTCGAGCAGCTTCTCCACTTCATCCACGCCGTAGCGCTCTTCGCAGTCGGTAATGTATTTGCGGGCAAAAATCAGGTAGTCCACGATCGAGCTGGCATCCGTCCAGCTGCGGAAGAGATAGTTATTCTTGAAGAACGAGTTGTGCCCGTAGCAGGCGTGCGCCATCACCAGCGCCTGCATGGTGATGGTGTTTTCTTCCATCAGATAGGCAATGCACGGGTTGGAGTTGATGACGATTTCATACGCCAGGCCCTGCTGCCCGTGCTTATACAGGCGCTCCGTCTCAATGAATTTTTTACCAAACGACCAGTGCGGATAGTTAATGGGCATCCCGACGCTGGAGTAGGCATCCATCATCTGTTCAGAGGTAATGACTTCAATCTGATGGGGATAGGTGTCCAGGCGGTACAGTTTTGCCACCCGGTCGATCTCCGCCAGGTAGACATCAAGCAGCTCGAAGGTCCAGTCGGGTCCATCGCTCAGACGTGTGTTGTCCTTGGATATGGAATCAATTGTAGCCATTAGCGCGCCCTCGTTGTGGGTGCTCTCTCTGTCTGGAGAGCCTCCTTTCAAGCATAGATCAACGTGTTAAAAAGCGTGCTGACGCAGAAATTTTTTCTTTGCGATTTACCGTTTTTGATACGGCAAAAAAAGCGGTCTGAGCAGAATTTTATACTGGCTAAAAATAACGCGCAGCAGGAGATCCCAAATTCATGCTATCCCCTGATACGAGGGGATGTGTGAGGTAAGTCACCATAAAAAAGTCGTATGTTGAATAATATTTTCAACTAGGTTATCAATCTGTAATTAGAAGATTGTTCTTTTGCACATAATGGAGTGGCTATGCGTGTTGTCATACTGGGAAGTGGTGTGGTTGGCGTAACCAGCGCCTGGTATTTAAGCCAGGCAGGACATGAGGTTACCGTCATCGATCGTGAACCCGGCCCCGCGCTTGAAACCAGCGCGGCGAACGCCGGACAAATCTCGCCGGGCTATGCCGCGCCGTGGGCCGCTCCCGGTGTTCCGCTGAAAGCCATCAAATGGATGTTCCAGCGTCACGCTCCGCTGGCCATCAGCCTTGACGGCACGCCGTTCCAGCTCAAATGGATGTGGCAGATGCTGCGCAACTGCGACACGCGCCACTACATGGAAAACAAGGGGCGCATGGTGCGTCTGGCCGAGTACAGCCGCGACTGTCTGAAAGCGCTGCGAGCCGCAACCGGCATCGAATATGAAGGCCGTCAGGGCGGTACGCTGCAGCTTTTCCGCACGGAACAGCAGTATGAAAATGCCACCCGCGATATCGCGGTGCTGGAGGATGCGGGCGTGCCTTATCAGCTGCTGGAAGCCAGCCAGCTGGGGCAGGTTGAGCCTGCGCTTGCTGACGTGGCGCACAAGCTGACGGGCGGGCTGCGCCTGCCGAACGATGAAACCGGGGACTGCCAGCTTTTCACCCAGCGTCTGGCGCAGATGTGCGAGCAGGCCGGAGTCACATTCCGCTTTAACACCTCGGTCGATAAGCTGCTTTCAGAGGGCGAAAAAATTTACGGCGTGAAGTGCGGGGAAGAGGTAATTAAGGCCGATGCCTACGTGATGGCGTTTGGCTCGTACTCCACCGCGATGCTGAAAGGCATTCTTGATATTCCGGTCTATCCGCTCAAAGGGTACTCCCTGACCATTCCGGTCAACGAGGAGCGCGGCGCGCCTGTCTCCACCATTCTGGATGAAACCTACAAAATCGCTATTACCCGCTTCGATAACCGCATTCGCGTCGGCGGCATGGCGGAGATCGTCGGGTTTAATACCGAGCTGCTCCAGCCGCGCCGCGAAACGCTGGAAATGGTGGTGGGCGATCTCTTTCCGCGCGGCGGGTTTATCGAGCAGGCTACGTTCTGGACGGGGCTGCGCCCGATGACGCCGGACGGCACGCCGATTGTCGGGCGCACGCCGTATAAAAATCTGTGGACCAACACCGGGCACGGCACGCTCGGCTGGACGATGGCCTGCGGGTCCGGTCAGCTGTTGAGCGACCTGCTCTCCGGCCGCACCCCGGCAATTCCGTTTGACGATTTAAGCGCCGCGCGCTATCAATCAGGGTTCACCCCATCGCGCCCGCAGCACCTGCACGGCGCGCATAATTAAGGAGTCGTCATGTCCCGTCCTGTTCTGGCTCAGCTGGACCTGCAGGCCCTGAAGGATAACCTGCAGATTGTTCGCCGTGCTGCGCCGGGTTCACGCGTCTGGTCGGTGGTAAAAGCTAACGCCTACGGCCATGGTATCGATCGTATCTGGAGCGCCCTCAGCGCCACCGACGGTTTTGCGCTGCTCAATCTTGAAGAGGCCATTTTGCTGCGCGAGCGCGGCTGGAAAGGGCCTGTTTTACTGCTGGAAGGTTTCTTCCACGCAGACGATCTCCCGCTGCTCGACAAATATCGTCTGACCACCAGCGTGCACAGCAACTGGCAGATTAAAGCCCTGCAGGATGCGAAGCTGCACGCGCTCGGGCTGGAAGCCCAGGCGGTTCATGCCGCTGTTCACCTTGAGGT
>CAMKZP010000562.1 GCA_946477805.1 uncultured Enterobacter sp. | reverse complement strand
AGTCGTCGGCAGCGTCAGATGTGTATAAGAGACAGGCGGAGCTCATTGCCAGAAGAAAAGCGGGCCAGTCGGACGTAGCCTGACCCGTCACGATAGCAAACGACTCAATTCATTTTTCAGGAAGAAATCATGCGCCAACGAACCATTGTCTGCCCCATCATCCAGAACGACGGAGCCGGGTGAAACCCTGGAACAGGCCACGCGCATGACCTTCGCGCAGAAGGGGCTGCTGTAAGAAGGGAGTGCGCATAACGACGCCGCCGTTATGCGCAGCGCTTTCAGAGCGAGATTTTCAGGCGTCTTACCGCCTCTTTCAGCTGCTCATCCGTTGGCGTCACAAACGACATTCGCAGCGTCGCGTGGTCCGGCTCGCTGCAGTAGAAGAACTCGCCCGGCACAAAGACCACGCCGTTGCTCAACGTTTTTTCCAGCCACTTCGTCGTATTGATTCCGTTGTTCATTTTCGCCCACAGGAACATGCCGCCCTTTGGCTTATGGAACGACATCACATCGCCCAGCTCGGCCTCCAGCTCGTTCGCGAACGTCTGGTACTTCTGACGGTAGGCCTCGCGGATCATCGTAATTTGCCCGGCCAGACGCCCCGTTTTCAGGTACTCATACGTCATCAGCTGCGACAGCGTGCTGGTGTGCAGATCGGTGGTTTGCTTCAGGTTCACCACCGCGCGCTTCAGCCACTCCGGCACCAGCACCCAGCCCACGCGGGTTCCCGGCGCGAGGATTTTGGAGAAGGTGGAGGTGTACACCACGTTATGTTCATTGCCGATATCTTTGGCATGGGCAATTAACGGGCGGAACACCTCCCCGGTGTAATTAATTTCGCTGTAGGGATCGTCTTCAATAATAACGAAGTCGTAGCGCTTCGATAATTCCACCAGCTGTTTACGGCGTACTTCAGAAAGGGTTACGCCGCCGGGGTTACCAAACGTCGGAACAATATAAACCGCTTTGATGGTTTTATTAGCCACCAGCGCTTCAAGTTCATCGACTTTCATTCCGTCAGCGTCGGTGCCAACGGATTCAAATTTCGCCTGTGCCAGGCCAAATACCTGTAACGCGGCCAGATAGGTCGGGCGCTCGACGACAACGGTATCGCCTGGGTTAATTAACGCGCGGGCCAGCACGTCCAGAGACTGTTGCGAACCGGACGTTATCACCACGTCATCGGCTTTACAGGCAATACCGCGCCCCTCGCAGATGCGCTGGATCGCTTCGCGCAGCCCCGGCACGCCCTCGGTCAGGCCGTACTGAAACGCCTCGCCAAAATGCTGTGATAACACGGCATCTGCAGCCATTTTCAAGCCTTCATGATCGAACAGCGCCGGGTTAGGAATACCGCCGCCCAGCGAAATCACGCCCGCCATTTTGCTGTGTTTTAATAATTCACGGATGGCGGACGATTGCAGGCCCTGCGCGCTGCTGGCGAGTTTACTGACAGACATTCTCTCTTTACCTTCTTTTTTTATGATATGACCAATCTTAGTAGCACATGTCTGCGGCTTTGATAACTCCTTTTCGCGCGCTCTGTTGGGTTACGACACCATAACCCCACGGTTATTGTGGACGGCGCAATATTTCTACCTAAACGCAAATATAATTAACCGACGAAACAGAACTACCAGAATTAAGGATACCTCAGCTCGGAATTCTCTTAGCTTTAGGATTAATCCCCCTTTCCTTACCCCGCCGATATTTAAACAATCTTACACAAATTCACATTGCCCCCATTTTGCTTACACAGCGCGGAATACCCGATGATAGCCCGACAAAATATAGCGATAATAATAACAACGGCCGCTGGCCTGTTTTTCATGCTTTCTGCCCGTGCCGCCGGGCCGGATAATCAGTTTATTATCCAGCAGCAGCGTCAGAAAGCGCTGGAACAGCAGCTGACGCCGCCCGTGCCGGATGTGCGCCTCTCTGAACCCGCCTCCAGCTTCGGCAGAATCAACTTTCCGACCGAAACGCCGTGCTTCCCGATTCACCGCGTGGAGCTAAGCGGTCAGGAGGCTCTGCCCCACTGGCTGCCCCTGCAGCGCATGGCAGACCAGGCTCAGGGGCGCTGCCTGGGCGGCAAAGGCATCAACCTGCTGATGACCAGGATGCAAAACCGCATCGTCGACCACGGCTGGATCACCACCCGCGTGCTGGCTCCCTCGCAGGATCTGAAAAGCGGCACGCTGAAGCTCGCCATCGTGCCGGGCTACATTCGCCACGTGAAGCTTACCGAAGAGAGCGATGATTACGTTCAGCTTTACAGCGCATTCCCGGCGCGCGAGGGCAACCTGCTGGATCTGCGCGATATTGAGCAGGGGCTGGAAAACCTGCAGCGGCTGCCGACGGTTGAGGCGAATATGGAGATCCTTCCCGGTGAAAAACCCGGTGAGAGCGACGTGGTCATCACCCGCAGGCAGAGCAAGATGTGGCGCGTGGGGCTGTCGCTGGACGATGCCGGCACCGAAACCACCGGGCGCTATCAGGGCGGCGTGACGCTGTCGCTGGATAACCCCTTCTCGCTGAGCGATCTGCTCTACGTCTCTGCCAGCCACGACCTGAATGACAGGGGCGGCAAGGGCAGCAAAAACTACACCGCGCACTATTCCGTGCCCTTTGGCTACTGGATGCTCGGTGTGACCGGCAGCGATTACGAC
>CAMKZP010000561.1 GCA_946477805.1 uncultured Enterobacter sp. | reverse complement strand
GCGATCTGACATAACGTAAAAATCCGGGAAAAATAAAGGGGCGTATTGTGCGCTAACGGGAGGAGAAAACCAACTCCCACGGCATATACCACAGGTTAGCCAGCACCATCAGCACAAGCGAACACCAGGTTGCGCTCATCCCGGAACGACGCCAGCGGAATAAGCGGTGGTGAAAGCCGTAATAATGCATCAACCGGCCCGCAATCAACAGCAGGCCGCAAACGTGGACCATCCAGGTTTCCGCGCCGTTCATCTCCATAAAAAGCAGCAGGATCAGCGCCACGGGAATGTACTCGACTGCGTTACCGTGAACGCGGATGGCGCTCTGCAGTTCGGAAAAGCCACCGTCGCCGTAAGAGACGCGATATTGCATCCTCAGGCGCACAACGTCGAAAGAAAACTTAATCAGCAGTAATGCACCTAACACCGCATACAGCGCGCTGACCATACAAACTCCCTGTTATTTGGCAGATGGCACTCTCTATGATAGGGGGTGAAATCAGAAAAGAGAAGATTGTTGTGGGATAGCCGGAGCGCTGCCGAGCGACGGCACCGCAGCCTGCAAGGCGTGCCAAAGAGCATCGACCAGTTGCGGAGCCTGAGCGATGTCGGGAGTATGCAAAAACAGATACGGCGTGGTGGTGTGTTCCCATTTCGCCAACGTTTGCAGCCAGACGGCGAACATGTCCTGATTTTGCTGCATGTTGTCGCTGCCGATGAACCTGACCATCGGGTTTTTGGCGGTCACAATGGCGTGAACGGGCACCTTCGGTTTTTTACGCTGCGCCTCAACGATAGCTTCGCTGTGCGCAACGGCGCTGTGTACCGGACGGCTGTCGAGGATAGCGCGGTTAACGCCGCGTTCGATCAGGCCGCGATTGAGCGCTTTTTCCGCTTCGCCTTTAGCAAAGAACGCCGGGTGTCGGACCTCCACGCCGTAGGTAAATTCCCCGGGCAGGGCGTCCAGGAACTGCCACAGCGCGGGCAGGTCCTGAGGGCCAAACGTCGCGGGGAGCTGCAGCCAGTATTGCCCAATTCGGCTGGAAAGCGGCGACATCCGCGTGAAGAACTCTTCGGTTAAATCGCCGCAGTTGCGCAGCGCCGCGTTGTGGGAAATGGTTGCGGGGAACTTAAAGCAGAAGCGAAAAGCGTCGGTAGTTTGCTCCCGCCAGCGCGTGACAATCTCTGCCCGCGGAAGCGCGTACAGGGTGGTATTACCCTCGACGCAGTTAAAGTGTCGGGCATACTCTTCAAGACCGGTGATGCCAAGGCGCACCCATTTCGGGTGCGACCACTGGGGCAGGCCCACGTACATCATAGGGCGCTTAAAATCTCGTCCGTGCTGCGCACGCGGCCAATGCGCGGGAAGATATTCGTCATGCTGCCCTGATGCTGTTCCGCAGAGGCTGCGCTGCAGGCGTCTTCAGCAACCACCAGGTTAAAGCCCAGCTCCCAGGCGTTGCGGGCCGTGGATTCCACGCCGATGTTGGTGGAGATCCCGCACAGAATGATGGTGTCGATCCCGCGACGACGAAGCTGCAGTTCAAGGTCGGTGCCGTAGAATGCGCCCCACTGGCGCTTGGTGACTTCGATGTCGCTGTCGCGTTTGCCAAGCGTTACCGGATAGGTCCACCAGTTTTCCGGCAGGGCATGCGCCGGGGCCTGAGCATCAACCGGCTGCTTTAACGCTTCGGCAAAATCTGCGGACCAGCCAACGCGGACCATCACCACAGGCGCACCGCTGGCGCGGCATTTTTCCGCCAGACGGGCGGCGCGGCTGACCACGTCGTCAGCGGTGTGCGGGCCACCGGCAAAAGGAAGGATCCCTTCCTGCAAATCAATGACCACAAGGGCTGTTTTGGTGGCGTCGAGTGTTAACATAGTAACTCCAGTTAAATGAATCGCTTTGGCTACACCTTACGACGTGATGGCCTGTTATCGGGCGGATAATTTTGTTAATTTTTGTGAGAATGCACAATAAGAGCGCAGCAAACGAGCGGCAGGCCACGCTTCTCTCTTATCCTCCGGCGGAATTTCCAGTATAATAGCCGCCTTTTTTCATCCAGTTGTGACATACAGAAAGCTGCGACATAGTAGCCTGCACATCAGGCAACGTTTAGCCTGCGGCTAATTAAGGGATATCTCATGCGTACAGAATATTGCGGGCAGCTGCGTCAGTCCCACGTCGGGCAGCAGGTTACCCTGTGTGGTTGGGTCAACCGTCGTCGTGATCTAGGTAGCCTTATCTTCATCGATATGCGTGACCGCGAAGGTATCGTTCAGGTGTTCTTCGATCCGGATCGCGCCGAGGCGCTGAAGCTGGCTTCTGAGCTGCGTAATGAGTTCTGCATTCAGGTCACCGGCACCGTGCGCGCGCGTGACGAGAAAAACGTCAATGCCGATATGGCGACCGGTGCAGTTGAAGTGCTGGCGTCTGACCTCGTTATCATCAACCGTGCCGAAGCGCTGCCGCTGGACTCCAACCACGTCAACACCGAAGAAGCGCGTCTCAAGTATCGTTACCTGGATCTGCGTCGCCCGGAGATGGCCCAGCGCCTGAAAACCCGTGCGAAAATCACCAGCCTGGTGCGTCGCTTTATGGATGACCACGGTTTCCTCGATATCGAAACCCCGATGCTGACCAAAGCCACGCCGGAAGGCGCGCGCGATTAC
>CAMKZP010000560.1 GCA_946477805.1 uncultured Enterobacter sp. | reverse complement strand
ACCTGGTGCCATCTCGCGTTCACAAAGGCAAATTCTACGCGCTGCCGCAGTCGCCGCAGCTGTTCAAGCAGCTGCTGATGATGTCCGGCTTCGACCGCTACTATCAGATAGTCAAATGCTTCCGCGACGAAGACCTGCGCGCTGACCGTCAGCCAGAATTTACCCAGATCGACGTGGAAACCTCCTTCATGACCGCCGAACAGGTGCGTGAAGTGATGGAAGCCCTGGTGCGCGGCCTGTGGAACGACGTGAAGGGCGTTGAGCTGGGCGATTTCCCGGTCATGACCTTCGCCGAGGCCGAGCGCCGCTACGGTTCTGACAAGCCCGACCTGCGTAACCCAATGGAGCTGGTGGACGTTGCTGACCTGGTCAAATCCGTGGAGTTCGCGGTGTTTGCTGGCCCGGCTAACGATGCCAAAGGCCGCGTCGCGGCGCTGCGCGTGCCGGGCGGCGCTGCCCTGAGCCGTAAGCAGATCGACGACTACGGTAACTTCATTAAAATCTACGGCGCGAAAGGTCTGGCCTATATTAAGGTGACCGAGCGCGCGAAAGGCCTGGAAGGGATTACCAGCCCGGTGGCGAAATTCCTGAACGCAGAGATTGTTGAAGCGATCCTTGAGCGCACCGGTGCGCAGGACGGCGACATGATCTTCTTCGGCGCCGACAGCAGGAAGGTGGTTGCGGACGCCATGGGCGCGCTGCGCCTGAAGCTCGGCAAAGACCTGAACCTGACCGACGAAAACAAATGGGCGCCGCTGTGGGTTATCGACTTCCCAATGTTTGAAGACGACGGCGAAGGCGGCCTGACGGCGATGCACCACCCGTTCACCTCGCCAAAAGAGAAGACCGCGGCGGAGCTGAAAGCGGCACCGGAAGATGCGGTTGCGAACGCCTACGATATGGTTATCAACGGCTACGAAGTGGGCGGCGGTTCCGTGCGTATTCACAGCGGCGAAATGCAGCAGACCGTGTTCGGTATTCTGGGCATTAACGAGCAGGAACAGCGCGAGAAGTTCGGCTTCCTGCTGGACGCGCTGAAATACGGCACGCCTCCGCACGCGGGTCTGGCATTCGGTCTTGACCGTCTGACCATGCTGCTGACCGGCACCGATAACATCCGCGACGTTATCGCCTTCCCGAAAACCACTGCCGCAGCCTGTCTGATGACCGAAGCGCCAAGCTTCGCCAACCCGGCCTCGCTGGCCGAGCTGGGCATTGAAGTGGTGAAGAAGGAAGAGAAGAACTGATATGACATACAAGCTTCCCGTTTCTGTCTTAGTTGTCATTTATGCCCAGGACACGAAGCGGGTGCTGATGTTGCAGCGGCGTGACGATCCTGATTTCTGGCAGTCGGTTACCGGCAGCCTGGAAGAGGGGGAGACCGCGCCGCAGGCCGCCGCGCGTGAAGTAAAGGAAGAGGTCGCCATTGACGTTGCCTGCGAGCAGCTGACCCTGAAGGACTGTCAGCGCACGGTGGAGTTTGAAATTTTTAGCCATTTACGTCATCGCTATGCGCCCGGCACCGAGCGCAATACGGAATCGTGGTTCTGTCTCGCGCTCCCCCATGAACGGGAGATCGTGTTCACGGAACACCTGACCTACCGCTGGGTGACCGCGACGGATGCCGCTGCGCTGACCAAGTCGTGGAGCAACCGGCAGGCGATTGAAGAATTTGTAATTAACGCTGCCTGAAAAGGCGCGCTCTTTGAGGATATTTTTATGGCAGGTCATAGTAAGTGGGCCAACACTAAACACCGCAAAGCGGCACAGGATGCCAAGCGCGGTAAAATCTTTACTAAAATCATTCGCGAGCTGGTCACGGCAGCGCGTCTGGGCGGCGGCGACGCGGGCTCTAACCCGCGTCTGCGCGCGGCGATTGATAAAGCACTGTCTAACAACATGACGCGTGACACCCTGAACCGTGCCATCGCGCGCGGCGTGGGCGGTGATGAAGACGCGAACATGGAAACCATCATTTATGAAGGTTACGGTCCTGGCGGCACTGCGGTGATGGTTGAATGTCTGTCTGACAACCGTAACCGTACCGTTGCAGAAGTGCGCCACGCGTTCACCAAAACCGGCGGCAACCTGGGCACTGACGGTTCCGTCGCGTATCTGTTCAGCAAAAAAGGCGTGATCTCCTTCGAGAAAGGCGACGAAGATGCGATCATGGAAGCGGCGCTGGAAGCGGGTGCGGAAGACGTCGTGACCTTCGACGACGGCGCTATCGACGTCTACACCGCGTGGGAAGAGTTGGGTGCCGTGCGCGATGCGCTGGAAGCGGCTGGCCTGAAGGCGGATAACGCTGAAGTGTCCATGATCCCGTCCACCAAAGCGGATATGGATGCGGAAACCGCACCGAAACTGCTGCGTCTGATCGACATGCTCGAAGACTGCGACGACGTGCAGGAAGTGTATCACAACGGTGAAATCTCTGATGAGGTTGCAGCGACTCTCTGATGAGGGCCTGTAAACCGTTACGGGAGACGCGTGATGTCGATTATTCTCGGGATTGACCCAGGCTCGCGCGTCACCGGTTATGGCGTAATCCGCCAGGTTGGACGCCAGTTGACCTATCTCGGCAGCGGCTGTATCCGCACCAAGGTGGAGGATTTGCCGTCGCGCCTGAAGCTTATTTACGCGGGCGTGTCGGAGATAATCACCCAGTTTCAGCC
>CAMKZP010000559.1 GCA_946477805.1 uncultured Enterobacter sp. | reverse complement strand
CTGTGCTACTTCATCCAGCTGATCCTGCAGATTGAGTCCAACGGCCACTCCGTGTCGTTTGCCCGCATGGACCAGTATCTCTACCCGTTCTACCGCCCCGACGTGGAGCTGAACCAGAGCCTTGAGCGCGAGCACGCCATCGAGCTGCTGCACAGCTGCTGGCTGAAGCTGCTGGAGGTGAACAAAATCCGCTCCGGCTCGCACTCGAAAGCCTCTGCTGGCAGCCCGCTGTACCAGAACGTAACCATCGGCGGCCAGACGCTGGTCAACGGCGAGCCGATGGACGCGGTGAACCCGCTCTCGTACGCGATTCTGGAATCCTGCGGACGCCTGCGCTCCACCCAGCCGAACCTGAGCGTGCGCTACCACGCGGGCATGAGCAACGACTTCCTCGACGCCTGCGTGCAGGTGATCCGCTGCGGCTTCGGGATGCCCGCCTTTAACAACGATGAAATCGTCATTCCTGAATTCATCAAGCTGGGCGTAGAGAAAGACGACGCCTACGACTACGCGGCGATCGGCTGCATCGAGACCGCCGTTGGCGGCAAGTGGGGCTACCGCTGCACCGGGATGAGCTTCATTAACTTCGCCCGCGTGATGCTGGCGGCGCTGGAAGGCGGCCGCGACGCCACCAGCGGCAAGGTGTTCCTGCCGCAGGAGAAAGCGCTTTCCGAAGGTAATTTCGGTAATTTCGACGAGGTGATGGCGGCCTGGGATACGCAGATCCGCTACTACACCCGCAAATCCATCGAAATCGAGTACGTGGTCGACACCATGCTCGAAGAGAACGTCCACGATATTCTCTGTTCTGCGCTGGTAGACGACTGCATCGAACGCGCGAAAAGCATTAAGCAGGGCGGCGCGAAGTATGACTGGGTCTCCGGCCTGCAGGTGGGCATTGCCAACCTCGGCAACAGCCTGGCGGCGGTGAAGAAGCTGGTGTTTGACCAGGGCGTCATCGGCCAGCAGCAGCTGGCGGCCGCGCTGGCAGACGACTTCGACGGGCTGACCCACGAGCAGCTGCGCCAGCGCCTGATCAACGGCGCGCCGAAGTACGGTAACGACGACGACAGCGTAGACCTGCTGCTGACCCGCGCGTATGAAACCTACATCGAGGAGCTGAAGCAGTACCACAACCCGCGCTATGGCCGCGGCCCGATCGGCGGTAACTACTACGCGGGCACCTCGTCCATCTCCGCCAACGTGCCGTTTGGCGCGGCGACGATGGCCACGCCGGACGGACGTAAAGCGCATACGCCGCTGGCGGAAGGGGCAAGCCCGGCCTCCGGTACGGACCACCTTGGCCCGACCGCGGTGATCGGCTCCGTTGGCAAGCTGCCGACGGAAGCGATTCTGGGCGGCGTGCTGCTAAACCAGAAGCTGAACCCGTCGACGCTGGAAAACGATTCGGACCGCCAGAAGCTAATGGTCCTGCTGCGCACCTTCTTTGAGGTGCACAAGGGCTGGCACATCCAGTACAACATCGTGTCGCGAGAAACGCTGATGGAAGCGAAGAAACACCCCGACCAGTACCGCGATCTGGTCGTACGCGTCGCGGGCTACTCGGCGTTCTTCACTGCCCTGTCGCCGGACGCGCAGGACGATATTATCGCCCGTACTGAGCATACGCTGTAAAAAAAACGCCCGGTGGCGCTACGCTTACCGGGCCTACATTCTCTTCCGTAGGCCGGGTAAGGCGAAGCCGTCACCCGGCTTTCTGACTTTCATTCGAAATTAAATTTGTGCTCCCCGTCACCTTGTTATTAGAATGTTTCAAAACGCAGTGACCCAGGAGCACAGTATGACCGTAAAAGTTATCGTCACCGATATGGACGGAACTTTCCTTGATGATGCCAAGCAGTACGATCGCGACCGCTTCCAGGCACAGTTTGCGCAGCTTAAAGCCCGCAATATTGAATTCGTTGTCGCCAGCGGCAACCAGTATTACCAGCTCATCTCTTTCTTTCCCCAGCTTAAAGAGCAGATCTCCTTCGTGGCGGAAAACGGTGCGCTGGTGTTCGATCGCGGCGAGCAGATTTTCCACGGGGAGTTAACCCGCCATGAATCACAAATCGTCATTGGCGAGCTGCTGAAAGACGACGGTCTGAACTTCGTGGCCTGCGGGCTGGAGAGCGCCTACGTCAGCGATAAAGCCCCCGACGAATTCGTGCAGCTGATGTCAAAGCACTATCACCGCTTAAAGCGCATCAGCGATTACCACGAGATTGACGACGTGCTGTTTAAGTTTTCCCTGAACCTGCCGGACAGCGATATCCCCTCTCTTGTCGATAAACTGCACGTCTCCCTGGACGGCATCATGAAGCCGGTCACCAGCGGATTTGGGTTTGTCGATTTGATTATCCCCGGCCTGCACAAAGCCAACGGCATCAGCCGTCTGCTGAAGCGCTGGGCCATCTCGCCGCAGGAGTGCGTGGCAATTGGCGACAGCGGCAACGACGCCGAAATGCTCAAGCTGGTGAAATATTCGTTTGCCATGGGCAACGCGGCGCAAAGCATCAAAGATGTGAGCCGCTACGGCACCGACGACAATAACCATCAGGGCGCGCTGAATGTGATTCAGGCCGTGCTCGACAATCACTCCCCGTTCGACGCCTGATCCCCTCTCGCCGGAGCCTCGCTCCGGCATCTCACTCTTTTTCCATCCTGTGGCGCAGGTCAACTTTTTAAAC
>CAMKZP010000558.1 GCA_946477805.1 uncultured Enterobacter sp. | reverse complement strand
ACAAAAGCCTCAACTATCCGCTATTTACCGACACCTTCACCGCCGATGTTCCGGTAGGCATCCTTTGCGAGGAGTGGGCGAAACGCCTGGGCCTGCCGCAGAACGTGGCGATCTCCGGCGGCGCGTTTGACTGTCATATGGGCGCCGTGGGCGCGGGCGCTCAGCCCAATACCCTGGTGAAAGTCATCGGGACGTCTACCTGCGACATTCTGACGGCAGATAAAACGACCGTCGGCGACCGCGCGGTTAAAGGCATCTGCGGCCAGGTGGACGGCAGCGTGGTGCCGGACTTTATCGGCCTTGAAGCGGGTCAGTCCGCGTTTGGCGATATCTACGCCTGGTTTGGCCGCGTGCTCGGCTGGCCGCTGGACCAGCTGGCGGCGGCGCATCCGGAGCTGAAAGCTCAGATTGCCGAGAGCAAAAAGCAGCTTCTGCCGCAGCTCACTGAAGCCTGGGCGAAAAACCCGTCTCTCGATCACCTTCCGGTGGTGCTCGACTGGTTCAACGGCCGCCGCACGCCGTTTGCCAACCAGCGGCTGAAAGGGGTCATTACCGATCTTAACCTGGCGACCGACGCCCCCGCGCTGTTCGGCGGCCTGATTGCCGCCACCGCCTTCGGTGCCCGCGCCATTATGGAGTGCTTCACCGGGCAGGGCATCGACGTGAACAACGTGATGGCGCTGGGCGGCATCGCCCGTAAAAACCCGGTGATCATGCAGGCCTGCTGCGACGTGCTGAACCGTCCGCTGCAGATTGTGGCCTCCGACCAGTGCTGCGCGCTGGGCGCGGCGATTTTCGCCGCCGTCGCTGCAGGCGTGCATGCCGATATTCCGGCCGCGCAGCAGCACATGGCGAGCGCCGTCGAAAGTACCCTTCAGCCGCGTGCCCAGCAGGCGCAACGCTTCGAACAGCTTTATCAGCGCTACCAGCAGTGGGCAAAAAGCGCCGAGCTTCACTATCTCCCTGTCGCCGCCCCGGCCAAAAGCACCGCGGACTCTCCGGCAACCCTGACACATTAAGGACACGATGATGACCATTTTTAATAATTATGAAGTGTGGTTTGTGATTGGCAGCCAGCATCTGTACGGGCCGGAAGCGCTGCAGCAGGTGACAAAACACGCCGAGCACGTGGTAAACGCGCTGAATGCGGAAGCCAAACTGCCGTGCAGGCTGGTGCTGAAACCGCTCGGCACCACGCCGGATGAAATCACCAACATCTGCCGCGACGCCAACTACGACGACAAATGCGCCGGGCTGGTGGTGTGGCTGCACACCTTCTCGCCGGCCAAAATGTGGATCAACGGCCTGTCTATCCTCAACAAACCGCTGCTGCAGTTCCATACCCAGTTCAACGCCTCGCTGCCGTGGGACAGCATCGATATGGACTTTATGAACCTGAACCAGACCGCGCACGGCGGCCGCGAGTTCGGCTTCATCGGCGCGCGCATGCGCCAGCAGCACGCGGTGGTCACCGGCCACTGGCAGGACGGCCAGGCACAGCATCGTATCGGCTCATGGATGCGCCAGGCGGTCTCTAAGCAGGATACCCGCCACCTGAAAGTGGTGCGTTTTGGCGACAACATGCGTGAAGTGGCCGTGACCGACGGCGATAAAGTGGCGGCGCAGATTAAATTCGGCTTCTCCGTGAACACCTGGGCGGTGGGCGACCTGGTGCAGGTGGTAAACGACATCAGCGATGGCGACGTGAGCGCGCTGGTGGATGAATATGAAAGCAGCTACCGCCTGACCCCCGCGGCGCAAATCAACGGCGACAAGCGCCAGAACGTGCTGGACGCGGCGCGCATTGAGCTGGGGATGAAGCGCTTCCTGGAACAGGGCGGTTTCCACGCCTTTACCACCACGTTTGAAGACCTCCACGGCCTGAAGCAGCTGCCGGGCCTGGCGGTACAACGTCTGATGCAGCAGGGCTATGGCTTTGCTGGCGAAGGCGACTGGAAAACTGCCGCTCTGCTTCGCATCATGAAGGTGATGTCAACCGGTCTGCAGGGCGGCACCTCCTTTATGGAGGACTACACCTACCACTTCGAAAACGGCAACGATCTGGTGCTCGGCTCGCACATGCTGGAAGTGTGCCCGACGATCGCCGTGGAAGAGAAACCGATCCTCGACGTGCAGTACCTCGGCATCGGCGGGAAAGCGGATCCGGCGCGCCTGATCTTCAACACCCGTACCGGCCCGGCGATCAACGCCAGCCTGATCGACCTCGGCGATCGTTTCCGCCTGCTGGTGAACTGCGTCGATGCGGTAGAAACCCCGCACTCGCTGCCGAAACTGCCGGTCGCCAACGCCCTGTGGAAAGCACAGCCAGACCTGCCCACCGCGTCTGAAGCCTGGATTGTGGCCGGCGGCGCGCACCACACCGTCTTCAGCCACGCGCTGGATCTTAACGACATGCGTCAGTTCGCCGAGCTGCACGACATCGAACTGACCGTTATTGATAACGATACCCGCCTGCCCGCCTTTAAGGACGCGCTGCGCTGGAACGAAGTTTACTACGGTTCAAAACGCTAACGTCCGGAATGCCCGGTGGCGCTGCCGCTTACCGGGCCTACGATCCTGTAGGCCGGACAAGCGCCGCGCCAACCGGCAAGGAGAACGCAATGCTCGACGTTTTAAAGCAGCAGGTGCTTGAGGCCAATCTGGCCCTGCCGAAACACAACCTCGTCACCCTCACCTG
>CAMKZP010000557.1 GCA_946477805.1 uncultured Enterobacter sp. | reverse complement strand
CTTGCCCTCCTCTGCGGGCTCGCGGTTCACCTCGGTGCGGAACAGCGCCAGGCGTCCGGGATCGTTCAGCGTGGTCTGCCATTCGCACTGGTAGGTTTCCACGACGCGCGCCATCTCCTGCTCGAGCTCGTGGGCAATGCCCAGGCTGTCGTTGAGAATGACCTCGCGCAGGTAGTCAAGCCCCCCTTCGAGGTTGTCCATCCAGGTGCTGGTGCGCTGCAGGCGATCCGCCGTGCGGATGTAGAACATCAGAAACCGGTCAACGGTGCGGATCAGCGTTTCGTCATCGAGGTCGCTGGCGAAGAGGTCCGCGTGGCGCGGCTTCATGCCCCCGTTACCGCACAGGTAGAGGTTCCAGCCCTTGTCCGTCGCAATCACCCCCACGTCCTTGCTTTGCGCCTCGGCGCACTCGCGGGTACAGCCTGACACCGCCATTTTGATCTTGTGCGGAGCACGCAGGCCCTTATAGCGGTGCTCCAGCCTGACGGCGAGCCCCGTAGAGTCCTGCACCCCGTAGCGGCACCAGCTCGACCCGACGCAGGATTTCACGGTGCGGAGCGATTTACCGTACGCGTGGCCCGTCTCAAACCCCGCCTCCACCAGCGCCTGCCAAATCTCCGGCAGCTGCACGAGCGTCGCGCCAAACAGGTCGATACGCTGCCCGCCGGTAATTTTACTGTACAGACCGTAGCGTTTCCCAATCTGGCCGATAGCAATCAGCCCGTCTGCTGACACTTCGCCTGCGGGCATACGCGGCACGACCGAGTAGGTGCCATCTTTCTGGATATTGGCAAAATAGCGGTCGTTGGTATCCTGCAGCGGCAGATGGGCTGGCTTCAGCAGGTATTCATTCCAGCAGGAGGCCAGCACCGATCCCACCAGCGGCTTGCAGATTTCACACCCGTGCCCGTGGCCGTAGCGGCCGATAAGCTGGTCAAAGGTGCGAATGTGGTTGACGCGCACCAGGTGGTAAATCTCCTGTCGCGAGTAGGGGAAGTGCTCGCAGATGTCCTTCTTCACCTCCACGCCCTGCTCCGCGAGCTGATGCTCCATCACCTGCTTCACCAGCGCGCTGCAGCCCCCGCAGCCGGTGGCCGCTTTGGTGCACCGTTTGATGGCCCCCATATCCGCCGCGCCCGCGCGCACGGCCCCGCAGATATCGTCCTTAGTGACGTTGTGGCAGGAGCAAATCTGCGCGCTCTGCGGCAGCGCCGCCACGCCGAGCGCTTTCGGCGCGCTGCCGGCCAGGGCGGGTAAAATCAGGGATTCAGGCTCTTTGGGCAGACTAATGCCGTTGAGCATCATCTGCACCAGCGTGGCGTATTCGCTGGCGTCACCCACCAGCACGCCGCCGAGCAGGGTTTTGCCGTCATGGCTGACCACAATTTTTTTGTAGATCTGCTGCGGGCCGTGCGTCCACTGGTAGCTCAGCGCCCCCGGCGTGCGCGCGTGCGCGTCGCCGAACGAGGCCACGTCCACGCCCAGCAGCTTGAGTTTGGTGCTCATGTCCGCTCCGGTGAACGATTTCGCTTCACCCGCCAGCGCGGCGGCGGCCACGCGCGCCATCTGGTAGCCCGGCGCGACCAGGCCAAAGATTTTGCCTTCCCACAGGGCGCACTCGCCGATGGCAAACACATCGGGATCGGCGGTCTGACAGCGGTCGTTAATGCCGATCCCGCCGCGCTCGCCGACCGTGAGGCCGCCGCCGCGCGCCAGAGCATCCTGCGGGCGAATGCCCGCGGAAAAGACCACCATATCCGTTTCCAGCCGCTCGCCGTCTGCAAAGCGCAGCACCAGCCCGTCGTCCGTCGGGGCGATCTCCGTCGTGGCTTTGCTGGTGTGAACGCCTACGCCAAGCGCCTCGATTTTCTTACGCAGCATCAACGCGCCGTCGTTGTCCAGCTGCACCGCCATAAGGTTTGGGGCGAACTCCACCACGTGGGTTTCCAGCCCCAGCTGCTTCAGGGCATTAGCCGCTTCAAGCCCCAGCAGCCCGCCGCCAATCACGACGCCGCGACGTGAGCCTCGCGCATGGGCGGCAATCCGATCCAGATCGTCCAGCGTGCGGTAGACAAAACAGCCCGGCAGGTCGCTGCCCGGCACGGGAGGGACGAACGGGTATGAGCCGGTCGCCAGCACCAGCTTATCCCAGTGCGTTTCGTGCCCGCTGGCGGTGCGCACCACGTGCGCTTCCCGGTCCAGGGCGACCACCTGCTGCGACAGACGAAGCTCGATGCCGTTGTCGGCAAAGAAATCCCCTTCCACCATCGAGAGCGACTGCGCGCTGCGTCCGCCAAAATACTCTGACAGATGCACGCGGTCGTAGGCGGCATGGCGCTCCTCGCCAAAGACGATAATCTGGTACTGCGCGTGTAAATTGCGGTTCACGCACTCTTCGAGAAAATGATGGCCGACCATACCGTGTCCAACCACCACCAGCGTAGGTTTTGTCATAGCGTTCAGTCCTGCAACCTGCGGTTGCGTCGTAGTGAAACGATCGAACAGCCAGTCCGCGTGCGCGGGAGCGGCCGTTGCCAGTAAATCGGTAAAGGTTGCCGCGCTGCCGCACTCGCCCATCAGCAGCACGCCAGCCAGCGCCCCCTGATGGATCAGCAGGCGTCGGTAGTGGCGGGTGACGGGGTCCCATGAGCTCCAGACCGTATCTTCCGGTTCAGCCTTTGCCCGCCCGGCGCAGAACAG
>CAMKZP010000556.1 GCA_946477805.1 uncultured Enterobacter sp. | reverse complement strand
GCGATAATTATATTCTTTCGTCCCGGTCGAGATTGCGTTGATTATGGCGCAATCTTCCGCCTGGACGCGATTGGCAAAGTGACGGGCCGCCGCCGCGCCCCGACTGAAGCCGAAGATATCAAACAACAGGCTATCGACAACAAACTTACCCTGTAGCCCAGCGAGTGCTTTCTCTATCCCGGCGGCAAGCTGTGCCACCGCATCGTCAGTTTTGGCAATAATCCCCGTTTCGGCGGTACCCAGCCCGAGCCCTATCGGATTATCGGGTTCGCCTGCCCGCGTGCCAATGCCCTCGACATAGATAACGTCCTGTAAATAGTGACTCTCTGGTGGAAATTTCTGTTCATACAATTTATTCAGCCAGTGAATATTTGTGTAATACCCCAGATAGCTGCCCGCACCTATCCCACTGATCCCCATCTTTTCCGAAGCATTTCTGGCGAGAATGGTTTCCGCATCCGGGCTATTGATATCAAAGTGCTGAGCCATGAGCGCCTCAAGCATCTTTTGAGTATTTACCGCGTTATTGCCGGTGCCGTCGAAGAATATCCCCAGCACCAGGGTCACCTTACGCTCAGGCAACGCTTCGGGGAGCGGGGTCTTATGCACCACCGGAAAAAGTCGGTTATAATTTTCCGGCGTTACCAGGTAGTCAAACTCCGTACCGGCGATAAGATGGCGACTCAGAATATAATCATAATCAACAGATATATATTCATAGTCCATCACATTCATCCTGTACTGCTGATGGATGGACTGTATTGTCGCCCCGCGAAGCTCGATAAAATAATACGGCTCCATATGGCCATATCGATTGATGCGATAAATATTAAACGTTAATTTAAGACGTTCATTATTATTAATAGCGTTACTAAGTAACGGAGAGCTTTTATCCAGAAGCTTGCAAAATTGCAGCCCGCGAGGGTGAAGACGGCCACCGGCGCCGCCCGCTTCCTGCGTCAGGCTGAAAACAAAGATTTCGTCTTCATGCCCCAGCTGAGAGCGGTTGCCGACTGAAGCCTGAGAACCACAGCCTGCGGAAATCTGTCCCTGAATATCACCCTCAAGCATTAAATAAATAAGGTTGCTCATTTATTTTTCCTGAGTGAAGCGCGTAGTCAGGGAATATCGTAATGAAAAAAGCGAAAAGGCAATCTGTTATAAATCACATTACAGCGTAAAGAGTGATCATTATTTAGACGTAAAAGGAGTGAATAATAAAAAAATCCCCGGTGATAAAAACCGGGGATTTGTGTTCAGAGATACGGCGTGGGGAAATTACCGGGATTAACGCTTCAGCGCATCGCTCAGTTCATCACGCATGTTTGCCAGCATGGCTTTCACAACGCGTGGGTTACCCGCAACGATATTGCCGGTGGTCATGTAGTTGTGGCCGCCGGTGAAGTCGCAAACAATCGCGCCAGCTTCACGTGCGATCAGCTCGCCCGCCGCAAAGTCCCACGGCTTCAGCGACAGCTCGAAGTAACCGTCAACGCGGCCGGTTGCGACGTAGGCCAGATCCAGCGCAGCAGAACCGGTGCGGCGGAAGTCAGCGCATTCGGTAAACAGTTTGCCCAGAATGTTCATGTAGGTGGTTGCGTGCTGTTTTGCCTTGAAGGGGAAACCGGTCGCCAGAATGGTGCCGTCCAGATCGCGAGCGTTGCTGCAGCGCAGACGGTAGCCGTTCAGCTGTGCGCCCTGGCCGCGGGTCGCGGTGAACAGTTCGTTACGCATTGGATCGTAAACAACGGCGACTTCAGTACGGCCTTTAATGCGTACTGCGATGGACACAGAGAAGTGTGGCAGGCGTTTAACGAAGTTGGTGGTGCCATCCAGTGGATCGATAACCCATTGAACATCCTGATCGGTACCTTCATGTTCACCGCTTTCTTCGGTGATGATGGTGTGCTGCGGGTAAGATTTGCGGATAGTTTCGATAATAATCGCTTCTGCGGCTTTATCGACGTTAGTCACGAAATCATTGCTGCCTTTCTGGCTGGTTTCTACGGAGTCTGGCGTTTCGTAGTGTTTGGCAATTACATTACCCGCCTTGCGCGCTGCGCGCACGGCGATGGTCAGCATCGGATGCATCGGTCTCTCTCACTGGATGTTAAAGAACAGGAAAATCGGCGCAGAGTATAGCAGCGGGATCGGATTATGTCTCCCGTTTATGATAATATGCCGGAATATTCTTCAGACACTGAATTCAGAAACCCAAAACTATGCTGCAAAACATTCGAATCGTGCTGGTCGAAACATCGCACACCGGCAACATGGGCTCCGTGGCCCGCGCTATGAAAACCATGGGCTTAACCAATCTCTGGCTGGTTAACCCGCTGGTGAAACCCGACTCGCAGGCCATCGCCCTGGCGGCAGGTGCCAGCGACGTGATCGGCAACGCCCAGATCGTCGATACCCTGGACGAGGCCCTCGCAGGCTGTAGCCTGGTCGTCGGCACCAGCGCGCTCCCGCACGCTGCCCTGGCCGATGCTTGACCCGCGAGAATGCGGTCTGAAGAGCGTTTCTGAAGCGGAGCAGGCGCCGGTTGCGCTGGTGTTTGGCCGCGAACGCGTTGGCCTGACCAACGACGAGCTGCAGAAGTGCCACTACCACGTCGCGATTGCCGCAAACCCGGAATACAGCTCGCTAAACCTGGCGATGGCGGTGCAGGTTATCGCCTATGAAGTGCGTATGGCGTGGCT
>CAMKZP010000555.1 GCA_946477805.1 uncultured Enterobacter sp. | reverse complement strand
TCATGCGCATGGATCGCGCTGACCCTCATGCTGACGCCGTCTTTGGAAAGCATCTGCCCCACTTCGCCGCGCGCGCTAAAGCCCGCGTCGCTGGTCAGTTGATACTGTTTCGGGCCCAGCACGGTCAGGGTAAAGGTTTGATCCGCGCTGCCTTTTGGCAGCACGAAGTCCGTGACTTTAACCGTGTCATTGCTGCGGCCCATCAGGCGGTCCCAGCCGGCGCCAAAGACCGGGAAGGTATTTTTGGTGACGGAGATATCCAGGCCTAAATCATGAACCGTTTTGCCCAGCACCAGCCGCGACTGGATGAGCTGAATTTCAGCGTCGGAGGCGGGCGGCTTGTTGGCGAGGGCGGAGCCGATATCCTGTACCAGCGAATTGCCGGAGTTCTGCTCAATCTGCACCAGCGCATCGGCGCTGTAGATCGGCGTCGCGAACAGCGTATAGACGACGGCCGCGGCGGCAAACGCGGCGGTGATCCCAAGCACCCACCACTTTGCCTCTATCACGGTGCCAACCAGGCGACCAATGTCGATTTCATCACTGCCCGAAATCGGGGCGGCAGAAGGTTTTGTCTTTTCTGTCATTGTTATCCCTGCTGAGCTTTCAGTGCCTGCGCCCACTGACGGGCAGACTGGTCAAGTAAGGTGTATACCGCCTCAAATGCCTCACGGCTCTTGCGATACGGATCGGGAATTTCGCGCTCGTTGTCCCAGTGACCAAACAGCATCACCTTGCCGCGCATCTCCGGCGCGATCTCGCACAGCGCGTGGATATGGCGTTTTTCCATGGTCAGGATCAGGTCATACTCGCGGCACATCCGGCCGGAAATCTGACGGGCAATATGCCCGTCGAGTGAAAGACCGCGATCGCTGGCCACGCTCGCGGCGCGCTCGTCGGCGCCTTTGCCCACCAGCGCGCCAAGCCCTGCGGAGTCCACCGTTAAGCCAGGCTGGTAATGTTTCAGCAGCCGTTCAGCCGTGGGGGAACGGCAGATGTTCCCCACGCATACCACCAGAATTTTGTTAAACATCGCGGATTACCAGGTGTGAATGTCGCGCGCCGTATCCGTCATGTAGCGAACGCCACTGATGGTTGGCAGCAACTGGTTGATCAGGCGGTTCCAGCGGGCAACCGGCGCGGTGGTGACATACACCACATCGTACGGCTGGAGGCGGAACTCGGTGGCCATAACCAGCGACGTCGCATCGGACATATCCAGCTGGTAGATGTTGGCAATCTTGCCCTTCGCGCTGCCCTCGCCCTTCAGCGGACGGATCACGAAGATGCCGCTGGCGTTCGAGGAGGTGAGATCGATGCCTTCCGCATTGCCCAGCGCTTCGGTCAGGGTCATACCGCTGAAGTCCATTTTGAGGGTGCTCTGTTTCTTCACTTCACCCATCACAAACACTTTCAGATCGTCATTACGCGGCACGTACAGAATGTCGCCCGGATAGAGCAGACGGTTCTGGGTCAGGTCGCCATTTTGCATCAGCGCCTGCAGGGAAATGCGCTGCTCTTTACCTTCGTGCGTCAGCACCACGTTGCGCCAGTCCGCGCCGTCGGTTAAACCGCCTGCGGCATTAATGGCGTCCAGTACGGTCAGCGGAACGTTGGTGATGGCCTGCTGGCCGGACTTGTTCACCTGGCCGGAGATGTAGGCTTTTTGCGAGCGGAATGCGGCGATATTAACGTCCACCTGCGGGTCAGCGATGTACTGCGCTAAGCGGCCGGTAATATCACTACGGATCTCAGCCAGCGTTTTGCCAACCACGTGCACTTTGCCGATGTACGGATAGAACATTGTGCCGTCTGACTGCACCCAGTTACCGGTGTCGCTGGAGCTGCGATACTGGCCCGCAGGGGTGGTCAGCTCCGGGTGGTCCCAGACGGTGACGTTGATAACGTCGCCTGGCCCAACGCGATACTGATAGGCGGCAATTTCCTGGTCCAGAGACATATTCGGCTGGGCGACGTTCGGACGCGGCCGTAATTGTTCGACCAGGCGTGGGGTCAGTGGATACACATTCACCATTTTGTCGAGATCAAAATCAGCGTCCTGCTGTTTGATCACATCCTTGCCCGATGTTGACATATTGCTGCCGGGAAAGACCGTGCAACCACTCATCAAGGTCACAGACACCAATAATGGCATCAATTTCATTTTGGATTTCATCATTGATTATTTATCACTTTGGCAGAGTAATTATCCTGTGCAATTTAAATAAGCGCGGGTCGTTTTGGCATTCAGCATGCAGTTAATCAAAACGAAATATAACTGGCATCTGTCCTAAAAAAAGCTTATTCATCCATTGGCTATTGACAGAATAATCGAGGCTGATTCACACGCTTTCAGGCACGCTACCGCCCTTGGCTTTCAGTTACCAATCCACTGTCTTAACAATGCGTTATGGATATACACCCTCTTGGATTAGGCCTTTATCGAAATATATCAGCAGCATCAGAAAGCATGCTGATAAAGAATTACGCTGGCTAAAGACCGAAACAATAATAGCAACAAGGAAATTTAACATTTGATGCTGGGAGAATTGTTGCAGCTAACCTAATAGCAGGCAAGGAGACAACCGTCCTGAAAACTGTTTTTAAGATTAATATTAAGCGCAAATTTTTTACGTTTTAGGATTTTCTTTATATTGACAAAATAACAATTAAAACCAGCTAATGCGATATATCCTAAAGCGTGCCGG
>CAMKZP010000554.1 GCA_946477805.1 uncultured Enterobacter sp. | reverse complement strand
ACGGTGAAGAACATGCCGGGGTTTTCCTGCATCTTCAGGACGCGCGAAGCATTGATGTTGCCTTCGTCGGCAAGCAGCTTAAGTTTGATTTTACGGGAGGCGGCCAGCGAGATCTCCGATATCGAGAAAAATGCGCTGACGGCAATAAGGCAAAGTATTACTAAAATACTGTTTAACATAGTTTATCCGGCTTCTCGCCAGATCCTCAGAAGGGGAGTTGATACCATTTGTGTGGAAACACATTGAACCCGGCTCGTAGCGTTGAGCCGATTATTTCAGCGGTAGTATAGCGTAAAGACGTGTAAACCTGCCAGAGGCCACGTTTTGGGCAAAAAAGGGGCCGGACGGGCGGGGCAGTCCGTCCGGCTGAGGCGCTTATTTTGCCGGCGACAAACCGGCGTTTTTCACCGTCCGGCGCGTGGCATCCCCGCCCCACACCTGGTCATATTCATAGCCGGTGAGCTGCCTGATCACCACGCGGGTGTTATCGTCGCAGTCGCGGTAATCGCCGCCCAGCTTGCGGCGGGCAATTTCTTTGAGCAGCACCTTATGGGTTTCACGGGTGAGCTTAAATTTGTACGTGGCAAAAAAGCTCACCGCCAGCAGGGCTGCCGTCGCGAAAATCATCAGCCCGATGATGGCGCCCAGCGCGCTCTCAGGCTGCGCGCCGCTGCCCTTCACAAAACCAGACTCCTGCAGCACCAGGCCGATTATCATGATGGCAATCGCGACGGTGCTTTTGCGGGTCAGCACCATGACGCCCGCAAAAATTCCCTCGCGGCGCTGCTGCGTCACCATCTCGTCGATATCCGGAATAAAGCTGTAGATATTCCACGGGATGTAGTACAGGCCCGAGCGCGCCGCACCCAGCAGAATAAAGACCGCGGAGAACAGCAGCGTCGGCACCTGGGTTTTGGTGAGGTACACCGTAAACAGAAACGCCAGCACCAGGAAGATGCAGCCATACGAGAGTCGCAGGGCGGCGGAGGGGGACATATTCAGCCTGTTTAACAGCAGCATAAATCCGTAGGTGCCCGGCACCGAGGCAAACGCGGCAATACTCAGCCAGCCGGAGACGGCCGACGCATCCTGGCTCAGGCAATACACCACGTAATAGGTAAAGACCGAACCAAATACATCCATTGCCGTGAACGAGAAAATATAAATCAGAATATGCAGGCGGAACGCGCGAATGCGAAATGATGAAAAGAGATCCAGCACCAGATATTTAAGGTGATTACCTATCCCGCTGCTGCGATTATTATCAACCCTAAAGCTGGACTCCTGCGGAACGTCTTTTGCCTCCCAGGTGGTGTACCACGTAATAAATACCGCGAGGCAAAAAACGCAGGAAAATATCAGCCCGGTCAGTGTGTAGGTAAACGGATTATCCTTGCCGGTAAAGTGCATAATGACGCCGGGAACGGACACCGCAAGGAACCCGCCTAACTGCGAGCAGATCATCCGCACGCCGGAAAGACGGCTACGCTCTTCATAGCGGTTGGTCATTTCGGCCGCCAGCGTTTCCCACGGCACCAGCACCATCGCCGATAGTAGCTCGATAGAGAGGTAGGTGCCCAGGTAATACCAGTACCCCATATCCGTCATCCACAGCAGGGCGTACAGGAACATGAGCGGAGAGCTCAGTAATAAAAAGAAGCGCCGACGGCCAAATTTGCGCCCCAGCCAGGTATTACCGAAATTATCGGTGATATAGCCCATAATCGGGCTGAGTAATGCGTCGATCACGCGAGCGATGGCAAATATCGACCCCGCTTCGACAACGGAAAGCCCGCAATAG
The DNA here is from genome assembly GCA_946477805.1 of uncultured Enterobacter sp. Taxonomy (GTDB): domain Bacteria; phylum Pseudomonadota; class Gammaproteobacteria; order Enterobacterales; family Enterobacteriaceae; genus Enterobacter. Next base: position 907 of record CAMKZP010000554.1, on the reverse strand, counting down.
GTGGTGTAAAAAAAGAGTAGCCAGGTGCCGATAATGGCGAAAGCGCCTCCGCCAAACAGATCGGTTATGCCGTAGCCGAGCGCCACGCCATAACCAACTCTACGTTCAGTTGGTTTGACCATAATAATATCCAGTGTAGGGTAATGATTAGCCTGATTCAGGCCGTTTTTTATTCACTGCTGGAATTCAAATTACGTTCTAATTATTAATATCTATCCACTGTCTTAATTGAGACGACCGATAAATAGCCTCCACAAGGGTGAGTGATTTTCCCGCTTCTCGGATATCGGTGTAGTCCGTCTTCCCGGGGTGAGTAATGGCATGATAAAAGCGGCGGATCGCCTGCTGGTGCCCCAGCCCCCAATAGCTTTTTGCACAGCCGTCGGGCGAGGCATCGGTTTCCAGCTTCAGGCTTTTTTCAGGCGTCGTGCGCCAGAGCGTATTGTCGTTGAGCAACAGCGAGCCGTGCTCGCAGTGGATCTCCAGCAAAAGCGGAGAATCCGCGGTGTGACAGTTGCTGGCATAAAACAGGCCGCGCGCGCCGTTGGCAAAGTGCATGGTCGCCATCGCGCTGTCCTCTCCTTCGGTAACGTCGGCCAGCTCACCGCTGTCCACTACCCCTTTGAGGCGCGTCACCCCTCCGGCGAACCACTGCATCAGGTCAAGGGTATGAATGGCCTGGTTAATCAGCAGGCTGCCTCCCTCCGTCGCCAGCCGTCCACGCCACGGGCTTTCCGTGTAGTACGCCCCCGAGCGAGACCAGGTGAGAACGGCGCGGATGCTGCGCATCTTTCCGAGCGAGCCCTCGGCCAGCTCTTTGTGGATGCGCAGGCTGGTCGGGTTGAGCCGGTTCTGGTAGCAAACCCCCAGCCGCCCCGTCGCAAGTTCGGCGGCGCTGGTGATATCC
>CAMKZP010000553.1 GCA_946477805.1 uncultured Enterobacter sp. | reverse complement strand
CGCGTGTTTACCAGGATTTCACCCGTCAGGTTGAGCAGCAGCGGTGCATGGCACAGCGCTGGGGTCAGCGCCTCAAGCGCGGGCTCTGCCTGCCAGCGCGCCAGCGACTCAAGCTGCTGCGCGCTGGCGTAACGCAGTTCAACGATGGGCAGAACAGGTTTCCAGGCGCTGAAGGCGAGCGGGAGGGTATGGGGCTGGATGTGGTGCCCCGGCAGCCAGCGCACAGGATGCCCCAGCAACGCCTGAAACACGGCCACCACCCGGGCCTGAAAACCGATAAAGCCGATGATCTGGTTGATCAGCACCAGGTCATAGGTTGTGAGGCCCACTTCATCGAGCTGCTCCTGCGCCTTAGCATCGATAACGTCAGGGGAACTGGAGAGCTGGCGGGCATACTGGGTAATCTGTGCCAGACGGCGGTTGCTTTCGCGGGAAGAGTCCGGACCGGGAAGGGGCGCAAGCAGGGCGGCGTAGTGGTTACAAAGCCTCTGCACGCCGCACGCCTGCGCAACGGTCAGCGCCGTGCTTAGCCGGTCGTACGCGCTGAGCGTGTGTAGCCGGTTGACGGGCGCATCAAGCGGGAACAAAAGATGGCACAGGGCTCTTGCCGGCGCGAGCCAGCCGTCACAGGCGGTGACGATCTTTTCTGAAAGGGCTAAATCGAGCAAAAAACGATCGTCGACGTTAGCGGCTTCGGGCACCAGAGGCAGAACGTCCGTCTGCGAGTGATTCGACTGGGTCTCGTGATACCAGTGGCCTTTGCCGGAAAAGCGGCGTTGTTCCATGGGCGTTCCTTGATCTCAAAATGGCGATCAATATCCTGGCGTAAGGTGGATGAGGGGAAAAATATTGTTAGGTGATAACAAATAGCAGAACGGAATAACGGAGGAAAACGCAGGGGGAGAGAAACTCTCTTCCCGAGCGGGAAGAGAGTGACGGGCTTACTTAATTTCCAGCTCGTTCATTGCGGCGATGTTGAAACCGCCGTCAACGTGAACCACTTCACCGGAGATACCCGCGGAAAGGTCAGAGCACAGGAATGCAGCCGAGTTACCCACATCTTCGATGGTAACGGTGCGGCGAATCGGGGTAACCGCTTCGCAGTGTGCCAGCATTTTACGGAAATCTTTGATACCGGACGCGGCCAGAGTACGGATTGGACCGGCGGAGATACCGTTAACGCGCACGCCTTCTGGACCCATAGCGTTCGCCATGTAGCGCACGTTAGCTTCCAGAGAGGCTTTAGCCAGACCCATAACGTTGTAGTTAGGGATAGCGCGCTCTGCGCCCAGGTAGGAGAGGGTCAGCAGGGCTGAGCCCGGGTTCAGCATGGTACGGCATGCTTTAGCCATCGCCACGAAGCTGTAAGAGCTGATGTCGTGCGCGATTTTGAAGCCTTCACGGGTTACCGCATTGACGTAGTCGCCGTCCAGCTGGTCACCGGGTGCGAAGCCGATGGAGTGAACGAAACCGTCGAATTTCTCCCACGTTTTAGCCAGTTCAGCAAACATGCCATCGATGCTTTCGTCTTGTGCAACGTCACATTCCAGAACAATGCTGGAACCCAGCTGCGCGGCAAACTCTTCAACACGGCCTTTCAGCTTGTCGTTCTGGTAGGTGAACGCCAGCTCAGCGCCTTCGCGATGCATAGCCTGTGCGATGCCGTATGCGATGGACAGTTTGCTGGCAACGCCGGTTACCAGAATGCGCTTACCGGAAAGAAAACCCATAGCTTTAATCCTTATATTCATTGTTGTGGCGATCGTCATCTCAGCGGGACAATCGTCGTTAAAACGCGGCGATAATATCACGTGTCGCGTGCTTAGTTAATCCGACCACTCTGTTAAGGCGTGGTTAGCGATCTTTTCTCCACGCATCGGCGGTCAGTGCTTCACCAAAATGCCCGGCGATAAGGCGTTTTGTCAGGTCGTGCAGCGGGGAGGCCAAAACGTCAGCCGTGCTGCCACGCTCAACCACTTCGCCCTGATGCATCACCAGAACCTGATCGCTGATGTGTTTCATCATGCCAAGATGCTGGGTAACGTAGATATAAGAGATACCCTGTTTTTCCTGTAATTCCAGCATCAGGTTAATTAACTGTGAACGCATGGACATATCCAGCGAGGCCAGCGCTTCGTCGGCGATAATCACCTGCGGGCGCAGGATAAGCGCGCGGGCCAGCCCCAGACGCTGCTTTTGGCCCGGCGCCAGCATATGCGGATAATAGCTCACATGGTCAGGCAGCAGGCCTACCAGACGCAGGGTTTCAACCACGCGTTTGCGCCGGGCTTCCGGCTCCAGGTCAGTGTTCAACCGCAGCGGGAAATCCAGAATCTGCGAAATACGCTGACGGGGATTAAGGGAGGTTGACGGATCCTGGAAAATCATGCGAATGCGCTGGCTTCGAAAGGAGTAGTCCCCGAACGCCAGAGGACGATCGTCGATCAGCACTTCGCCGCCCGTTGGCTCGACCATGCCCGCCAGCATTTTGGCCAGCGTGGATTTACCGGAGCCGTTTTCGCCAATGATCGCCAGCGTCTGTTTTTCCCGCAGGGTAAAGCTCAGGGGCTTGACCGCCTCCACGTTCTGGCGGTGAAAAAGCCCGGTGCGGTAGCGAAAGGTCTTACTGAGGTTGCGCACTTCAAGCAGGGTTTCGACCATTTCACTCTCTGTCTCTTATACACATCTCCGAGCCCACGAGACAGGCAGAAAT
>CAMKZP010000552.1 GCA_946477805.1 uncultured Enterobacter sp. | reverse complement strand
GCGAGTACCTCATCGCCCGCGGCAAGACCTTCGCTACGCCTGAGTGGGTCAAAGACGCGATGAAGCACACCTATCTTGGCTACGAAAGCAAAGACCGGGTAGACGTCGTGTCCGGAGAGGTCACTACTGTGCAGTCACTCCGCCATACGTCAGAGCTGGAAACCGGCGAGATGTACATTTTCCTGTGCAAAGTCGAAGCCTGGGCGATGAATATCGGCTGCCACCTGACAATTCCGCAGAGCTGTGAATACCAGCAGCTGCGCGATAAGCAGGAGGCCTGATGTCTACTCCACTTTCCCGCGTCATCACAAACGAAATATTCCGCGTCCCGGCGCGCCGCAAGCGTAAGCCCGCGGTTAAGCCGTCCGACATCCCGACATTCCATTATACGGCTCATCTGGCGGATGTCCGCTGGCTACGCCACGCCGCCAGAAGGAAATCTGCATGAGCATGTATCAACGCATTAATGGCGCTGACTGGCGCAATATCTTCGTCGTCGGCGATCTGCATGGGTGCTACACCCTGCTGATGAATGAGCTCGAAAAAGTTTCGTTTGACCCGGCGCATGATTTGCTGATCTCGGTTGGTGATCTTGTTGACCGCGGCGCGGAAAACGTCGAATGCCTGGAGCTGATTACTATGCCATGGGTCAGGGCTGTGCGCGGAAATCATGAGCAGATGATGGTTGATGGCCTTTCTGAATACGGGAACGTCAATCACTGGCTCGTAAATGGTGGCGGTTGGTTCTTCAATCTCGACTACGACAAAGAGGTGCTGGCTAAGGCTCTGGTTCACAAAGCAGCTGAGTTACCACTCATCATCGAGCTGGTTACCGCTGAGCGGAAAATCGTTATCTGCCATGCTGACTACCCGCACAACGAATATGAATTTGATAAGCCTGTCCCGAAAGAAATGGTCATCTGGAATCGTGAGCGGGTTAGCGACGCTCAGGACGGAATTGTCTCGCCGATAACCGGTGCTGATCTGTTTATCTTCGGTCACACCCCAGCTCGCCAACCCCTGAAATATGCAAACCAGATGTACATCGATACCGGTGCCGTGTTCTGCGGAAACCTCACGCTGGTACAGGTTCAGGGCGGTGACCATGTGTAAAACCTACCGCAGCAAGAAGTGGCTGGCCGCCGTCGGTCAGATTGAGCAATGCGTCCTGTGCGGAGCGTGGGGCGTACAGGTGGCACACCGCAACGAAGGTAAGGGTGTCGGCATGAAAACGGATGACTGCGCTACCGCTGCTATCTGCGTCACCTGCCATTCAGAGATTGATAACGGTAAGAACCTGAGTAGAGATGAGCGCCGTCAGTTAATGGATCGAGCAATAGTTCTGACCATTATCCAAATTGCCCGCCGTGGGCTGGTGGTGCCTGCATGAAGATTTACGACATCACGCCCGTAAGTAAACCTCGCATGACTCAACGCGACAGGTGGGTAAAGCGTCCGGCAACAGCAACATATTGGGCTTTCAAAAACGAAGTGCGCCTTCTTGGGATCTGCCTGCCTGAGTCCGGTTATCACGTCACCTTCATCATTCCCATGCCAAAAAGCTGGAGCCAGAAGAAGCGAGCACAACTGAACGGCCAGGCTCATCAGCAGAAACCGGATAAAGACAACCTGGAAAAGGCGTTACTGGATGCCATCTTCGACGACGACAGCCGCGTCTGGGATGGTCGGGTAACGAAACTTTGGGGAGAGAAGGGGCAGATCATTATTGGGGAGTGCGCGCCGTGACCAGAGACGAGATAACCCATTACCAGGCAGAAAGCGTTAAGCGCGCCAACCTGCCACCAGTAGCAAAGCACAGCCAGACCAAAACCAACCAGCCACATAAGGAAGCCGCATGAACAGTCAGCAACTGGAATACGTCCGTCAGCAGCTCATTGTGGCGACCGCAGATCTGAGCGGGGCGACCAAAGGCCAGCTGGTAGCTTTCGCTGAAAACGCGCAGTTCACCGCGACGGCGCGCAGCCGGGGCCGGAAGAAAATCACCGATCCGGTCACCGGCCGCAAAGTTAACCCGGACGGCCCGGCGATGAGCGGCAGCCAGTCCCGCGCCAAAGGCTCATCCATTGCGCTGGTAGGCCCGGTAGAGTTCGTGACCGCATCATGGCGCCGCGCTGTGCTGTCGCTGGAGGACCATCAGAAAGCTTGGTTACTGTGGAACTACAGCGAGAACATCCGCTTCGAGTACCAGGTAGCGATTACCCAGTGGGCGTGGGCGGAGTTCCGGGAACAGCTCGGCAAGAAGAAGGTGGCCGGCAAGACGATGGAGCGCCTGAAGAAGCTTATCTGGCTGGCGGCGCAGGACGTCAAAGCGGAACTGGCGGGGCGGGAGACTTACGAATACCAGTCCCTGGCAGAATTAACGGGCGTGGCGAAATCCACTTGGACAGAGACCTATCTGCCTCACTGGCTGGCAATGCGCAACAGCTTTAAGAGACTCGACAATGGGGCGCTTATCTCAGTAACGCGATCACGTTCACAACAAAAGGCGACAAATTTAGATGTAAGTCTTGCAAAACCGAACTGAAACGCATATATTTCATGTAAATCTGATATCCTCGCCATAGCTTTGATTGTCGACACAAAGAATTCAAGCCCGAGGTTAACGCCTTGGGCTTTTTCATTTGCGGCACGCCGCACACAGAACCCACTACCTGGGACCCTTCGGCCAGAGAGCCGACATTGCCTTACCCTCA
>CAMKZP010000551.1 GCA_946477805.1 uncultured Enterobacter sp. | reverse complement strand
GCTGAGCAGCGCGCGGGCAAGCAGTACGCGCTGGGTTTCACCGCCGGAAAGTTTTTGCAGCGGCGCGTCCAGCAGGTGGCCTGCCTGCACGCGCTTGAGGGCAGGGAGGATATCCGCCTTTTTGGTGCCGGGGCGCAGGCGCAGAAAACGGCTCACCGTCAGCGGAAGCGTGGCGTCGAGGTGTAATTTTTGCGGCACATAGCCAATGCGCAGCCTGTCTTCGCGCTTGATTACGCCGTTATCCGGTGCTACCAGTCCCAGCACCACCCTTACCAGCGTCGATTTACCGGCACCGTTCGGGCCGAGCAGCGTGAGAATTTTACCGGGCTTCAGATCCAGCGAAACATCAGAAAGGACGCGGCGCTGGCCGAAAGAGACCGAAATATTTTCAAGAGAAACCAAAGTCGTCATGTCAATTTACGCTTGCAGAAGTCATCGAATGTTATAATATCACATTCCACACATTCATTACGATGATTAGTCGCATTATGTTACATAAAAATACGCTTCTTTTCGCAGCATTATCCGCTGCCCTTTGGGGTTCAACAGCACAAGATGTTAACGCCGCTGTTGTCGCTTCGCTTAAACCGCTTGGCTTTATCGCATCGGCAATCGCTGATGGGGTAACGGACACCCAGGTATTGCTGCCTGACGGTGCTTCTGAGCATGACTATTCTTTACGCCCGTCTGACGTAAAACGCTTAAAAAACGCGGACTTAGTCGTCTGGATTGGGCCAGAGATGGAAGCCTTCATGCAAAAGTCGGCGAAACAAATCTCTGCTGAAAAACAGGTCACCATTGCTGAGCTGCCAGGAGTAAAACCCTTACTCATGAAAGGATCTGACGACGACGGTGACGAACACGGTCACGAGCATGCGCACGGCGAAAAAGGTGACGACCATCACCATCACGGCGAGTACAACATGCATCTCTGGCTATCCCCAGAGATAGCAAGGCTTTCGGCGGTTGCAATCCATGACAAATTAGTAGAACTTATGCCGCAAAGTCGAGTCCAACTCGACGCCAACCTGAAGGCGTTTGAAGCACAATTAGCTGCAACCGACAAGCAGGTGGGTACCGAGCTCGCACCGCTAAAAGGAAAAGGGTATTTCGTTTTTCATGACGCCTATGGCTATTACGAAAAACACTACGGCCTGACCCCGCTGGGGCATTTTACCGTCAACCCTGAAATTCAGCCTGGTGCGCAGCGTTTACATGAAATCAGAACACAGCTGGTTGAGCAAAAAGCGACGTGCGTTTTTGCTGAGCCACAGTTCAGGCCAGCGGTCGTAGAAGCCGTGGCCAGGGGAACATCCGTGCGCATGGGAACCCTTGACCCGCTAGGTACGAACATCCAGTTGAGCAAAGCGAGCTATTCGCAGTTCCTCAGCCAACTGGCGAATCAGTATGCGAGCTGCCTGAAAGGAGATTAACGAGGAAGTGAATACGTGCAACAGATAGCCCGCTCTGTCGCCCTGGCATTTAACAATCTGCCTCGACCCCACCGCGTTATGCTGGGGTCGCTTACCGTTCTCACCTTAGCGGTCGCCGTATGGCGGCCCTATGTTTACCACCCGAGTTCAGCCCCTATCATCAAAACCATCGAGCTTGAGAAGAGCGAGATCCGCTCTTTGCTGCCCGAGGCCAGCGAGCCTATCGATCAGGCCGCGCAGGAAGATGAAGCCATCCCGCAGGATGAGCTGGATGATAAAATCCAGAACGAAACGGGGATCCACGAATACGTCGTCTCCACTGGCGATACCCTGAGCAGCGTACTTAACCAGTACGGCATTGACATGGGCAATATCAGCCAGCTCGCAGCCTCGGATAAAGAGCTGCGTAACCTGAAAATAGGTCAGCAGCTCTCCTGGACCTTAACCGCAGACGGCGATTTACAGCGCCTGACGTGGGAAATGTCCCGTCGCGAAACCCGCACCTACGACCGCACCGCTAACGGTTTTAAAATGACCAGCGAGATGCAGCAGGGTGACTGGGTGAACAGCGTGATGAACGGTACCGTTGGCGCGAGCTTTGTTTCCAGCGCCCGCGACGCGGGCCTGACCAGCGCTGAAATTAGTTCGGTTATCAAGGCTATGCAGTGGCAGATGGATTTCCGCAAGCTTAAAAAAGGCGATCGGTTCTCCGTGCTGATGTCCCGCGAGATGCTGGACGGCAAGCGTGAGCAAAGCCAGCTGCTCGGCGTGCGCCTGCGCTCCGACGGAAAAGATTATTACGCCATTCGTGCGGAAGACGGCAAGTTCTACGACCGCAGCGGTACGGGGCTTGCCAAAGGCTTCCTGCGCTTCCCTACGGCGAAACAGTTCCGCGTCTCCTCCAACTTCAACCCGCGCCGCCTGAACCCGGTCACCGGGCGCGTCGCGCCGCACCGTGGCGTTGACTTCGCGATGCCGCAGGGCACGCCGGTGCTGTCGGTCGGGGATGGTGAAGTGGTAATGGCAAAACGCAGCGGGGCGGCAGGGTATTACGTCGCCATCCGTCATGGCCGCACCTACACCACCCGCTACATGCACCTGCGCAAGCTGCTGGTGAAACCTGGCCAGAAAGTGAAACGCGGCGACCGCATCGCGCTTTCCGGGAATACCGGGCGTTCCACAGGCCCACACCTGCACTATGAAGTGTGGATCAACCAGCAGGCGGTGAATCCGCTGACGGCGAAACTGCCGCGCACCGAGGGTCTGACCGGTAAAGATCGTACTGATTACCTGGCGCAGGTCAAAGAGGTGATGC
>CAMKZP010000550.1 GCA_946477805.1 uncultured Enterobacter sp. | reverse complement strand
AAGCATGCGAACAGCCACAGCGCGATGGTCACCGCCGGGTTAAGATGTGCACCGGAAACCCCCGCGGTCAGGTAAATGGCCATCGCCACGCCCAGACCCCAGATGATACTGATTTCCCACTGACCAAAACTGGCACCCGCCACCTTCAGTGCAGCGACACAGCCCACTCCGAAAAATATCAACAACCCGGTACCAAGAAACTCGGCAATGCACTGGCCTTTTAAGGTTGATGTCTGACTCATAATCGGAATCCTGAAAAATTGAACGTTTGTTGTTTGCGTGGCCGCCCGTGACAACCACGATGCCCTGTAGACACAGTGTTAATTTATCGTTAACGAGCAAAAACGAGAAATATCGAAATCAAAATGTGTGGTCTGCGTCAATAAAATGAGCGTTTTCGCGCCATAAAGCGCGTTTTTGCATCAACGGTGAAATGTGAGCTGAATCATTTCATTAACTAAAGAGTTAACAATTTAGGGGTATATGACGCGAACGCACCAGGACCAGACCTAAAAGTGTTGCAAACCGCGATCTGCGCGGTGTGTCGCTGGACACAGAGCCCCGCGCTCCATACAATCGACGGTATATGTCGTGCGCGTTTACGTTAAAGCGTCGCCTTGCAATTCAGGAGAGGTAGCATCATGTCTTTAGAAGTGTTTGAGAAACTGGAATCGAAAGTACAGCAGGCGATCGACACCATCACCCTGCTGCAGATGGAAATTGAAGAGCTGAAAGAGAAGAACAACTCCCTGTCACAGGAAGTTCAGAACGCTCAGCACGGCCGCGAAGAGCTGGAGCGCGAAAACAACCAGCTGCGCGAACAGCAGAACGGCTGGCAGGATCGCCTGCAGGCGCTGCTGGGACGTATGGAAGAAGTGTAATTCCCATCGGGAATGGACTGAACAGGCCGGGTAAGGCGAAGCCGCCACCCGGCTTTTTTATGGTTAACGCTCACTAAAATCAAGCTATAAAAAAGGCCGCCCGAGGCGGCCTTAACGCTATTTGTCTTGCGTGGTTTGTATTACTCGATATCCAGCGCGTCCTCAGAAAGGATAATCCCGGTATTGTCGGCATAGAGATGGTCGCCGGAGAAGAAGGTAACGCCGCCAAAGTTCACGCGCACGTCGCTTTCGCCGATGCCGTCACCCGCCGCGCCAACCGGAATGGCTGCGATGGCCTGAATGCCGATATCCAGGTCTTCGAGGTCGTCCACCTGCCGTACGGAACCGTACACCACAATGCCTTCCCACTCGTTCTGGACGGCAATTCCGGCCAGTTCAGCGTCAATCAGTGCACGGCGCACGGAACCACCGCCGTCGATCACCAGAACGCGGCCACGGCCGTTCTCTTCGAGCAGATCGTACAGCAACCCGTTATCCTCGAAACATTTCACCGTGATGATTTGTCCGCCAAACGACGACCGTCCACCAAAGTTGGAGAACAGCGGTTCAACGACGTTGACATCTTCCTGGTAGATGTCACAAAGCTCGGAGGTATCGTATTTCATAGGTTTAACGCTCTATTGCTGCGAATGTGTTCAGTATATCGTGCGAAATGCGTTGTTGGCAAAATCATCAATTGTTAATTGATATTTGTCAGTTAACCTAGCGTCTGGCTCAGGACAATCCCGATAACGAACAACAGGTTAGTCAGCAGGGCTCCTTTTACCGTTCGTTCCAGCATCGGCGGCATGGCGGACGGGCTGAGTTCACGCAGCACAAAACGCGCCTGTTTCACCAGCAGCGGTGCGGCGAGGACAAACAGCCAGCCCCACAGGCTCTGCAGTGAAATGAGATTAAACAGCGCCAGGCAGACCAGGGCGCCCATCAGCAGGCAGGCGTGGTAACGGCGTGCGTTAACCGGCCCCAGACGTACCGCCAGCGTGTTTTTGCCGTTCTCACGATCGCTGTCGATATCGCGCAGGTTGTTGATGTTGAGCACCGCCGTCGCCAGCAGGCCGCAGGCAGTGGCAGGCAGGAACAGGGCAGGGATGATCGTATGCGCCTGCAGGTACCAGCTCCCCATGACGCTCAGCCAGCCAAAGAACACCAGCACGGAGATATCTCCCAGGCCGATGTAGCCGTACGGGCGCGTGCCGACGGTATAGGTGATGGCCGCGATAATCGCCAGCAGGCCAAGCACCAGGAAGCCAATGAAATCGCTGGTGGTTTTAGAGGCGACTGTGACCAGCGCCAGGCCGGACAGGCAGATCAGCACCACGGTAACGATCAGCGCGCGCTTCATCTGTGCCTGGGTAATCACCCCTTTCTGCATCCCGCGCAGCGGCCCGATGCGGTCCGGCTTGTCGCTGCCTTTGACGGCATCGCCATAGTCATTCGCGAGGTTGGAGAGAATTTGCAGCAGGCCTGCGGTGATCAGCGCCAGCCCGGCAACCAGCGGTTCGAAATGGCCCTGCCACCAGGCGAGAGCGGTGCCAACGATAATCGCAGCGAATGCCAGAGGAAGTGTTTTAGGGCGCAAACTCTCGAGCCACGCCTGAGTACGGCTGATATCAGTCATAGTTATTTAGCCAATAAAAATGGGGGCATTAGCCCCCATCAACAGTGATGAAAATGCATTAACCGCGATTATAAGATAAAACGGCTCAGATCTTCATCTGCCACTAACGCATCCAGATGTTTACCGACATAATCTGCGTCAATGGTAATGCTTTGCCCGTTAAGGTCGCTCGCATCATAAGAGATATCTTCTACCAGGCGTTCCAGCACGGTGTGCAGACGACGCGCGCCGATGTTCTCGG
>CAMKZP010000549.1 GCA_946477805.1 uncultured Enterobacter sp. | reverse complement strand
AAGATAAACAGCATCACCGCGCCGGTGAGCAGCGCACAGGCCACCAGCCAGGGGGAAAGCGCCCCTTTCAGCGCCGTTTTGGCGCTATAAACCAGCAGCAGAATGGCCACAATCAGCATAATCGCATGACTGATATTGAGCGGCTGCTCGGGCCGTCCCTGCTGGGCGGGCACGAAGCGCGCGGCCAGCGACACCACCACCAGCACGATCGGCACGTTGATCAAAAACACCGAGCCCCAGTAGAAGTGTTCCAGCAGAATGCCGCCGATCAGCGGGCCAAACGCCGCCCCGCCGGAACCTACGGCCGCCCAGACGCCGAGCGCAATATTGCGATCCCGCGCGTCGATAAACAGCGTGCGGATCCCCGCCAGCGTGGCCGGGATAATCATCGCCGCGCCAATTGCCAGCGAAGCGCGCGCGGCAATCAGCCAGCCCGCAGACGGCGCGAAGGCCGCCGCCAGCGACGAAAGGCCAAACAGGGTACTGCCGATCATCAGCAGACGTTTAAAGCCAATGCGGTCGCCCAGCGCCCCCATCGGCAGCACCATCCCCGCCATCACCAGCGAGTAAATATCGATGATCCACAGCAATTCATTGCCGCTGGCACCCAGCGTCATGCTCAATGTTGGCGCAGCCACGTGCAGCACCGTCGCGTCAATCGCCACCGGGATATAGACCAGCACGATAATCACTAACGCTAACCACTGACGAAACATAAATTTCCTTTTCACTCAAAACCTGGACACATGTCCAGAGCGCGATCCTACGTAAAGTTGAACACTTGTCCAGCTCTTTGTTACACTCGTTTCGTCCCCATTGAGAGTGAGTGAAAATGCGTTATCTGAGCAAGGACGAGCGGCGGGAAGAGATCTTACAGGCCGCCATGCGCGTGGCGCTGGCCGAAGGGCTGGCGGGAATGACGGTGCGGCGCATTGCGGCTGAGGCGGGCGTCGCCACCGGGCAGGTCCACCACCACTTCGCCTCCGGCGGCGAGCTAAAATCCCTGGCCTTTATCCGCCTCATCCGCGAGCTGTTAGATGCCGGAGCGGTGGGCGAAAACGCCAGCTGGCGCGAGCGCCTGCGCGCCATGCTCGGCAGCGACGAGGGCGGCTTTGAACCCTACATCCGCCTGTGGCGAGAGGCGCAGATCCTCGCCAGCCGCGATGCGGAAATTAAGGGCGCATACGTCCTGACCATGGAAATGTGGCATCAGGAGACGGTCGCCATTATCCACGCCGGGCATGAAGCCAGCGTATTTACCCTTACCGACCGGGCAGAAAATATCGCCTGGCGTTTGATCGGCCTGGTGTGCGGGCTGGACGGTATTTATGTTTTAAATATGCCCGACATGGACGATGCGGCATTTAATAAGCATCTGGATAAATTAATTAGCCTGGAATTGTTTTGATACCCCCAACGAGGTATTAATTCATTCAGAAGTTACAATTAGTAACACATAAAGCGATCCCTTATACCCATTCCATTCTCAGGGGTTCGCTTTTTTATCTATCCTTTCAGAAGCATCCAAAAACTTCCAATAAATTCCATCCCCAATAGTTATCCATCTAACTGTTTTATTTGTGCTTTTTCTCCATATGAGCAAGTATGAGGGCAATATGTCACAACAAAATGAGAAGAATAATCATTATCTGTTAAGTAACTGGAAACCGGAAAATGCGCAATTTTGGGAGAATAAAGGAAAGCCTGTTGCCCGCAGAAATTTAGCCATCTCGGTGGCGTGTCTGCTGTTAGCCTTCTGCGTGTGGATGTTATTTAGCGCCGTTGCGGTGAATCTCAATAAGGTGGGTTTTAATTTCACCACCGATCAGCTATTTATGCTCACGGCGTTGCCCTCTCTTTCCGGCGCTATTTTACGCGTCCCCTACTCGTTCATGGTGCCAATATTCGGCGGGCGCTACTGGACGGTATTAAGCACCGTGATCCTGATTATTCCGTGCGTCTGGCTGGGGATTGCCATCCAGAGCACCGCAACGCCGTACTGGGTGTTTATCGTGATTGCCCTGCTCTGCGGTTTTGCCGGCGCCAACTTTGCCTCCAGCATGGGTAATATCAGCTTCTTTTTCCCAAAATCAAAACAGGGCAGCGCGCTGGGGATCAACGGCGGGCTGGGTAACCTGGGCGTCAGCGTCATGCAGCTGGTGGCCCCGCTGGCGATCTTCCTGCCTATGTTTAGCTTCCTCGGCGTGCACGGCGTGCCGCAGGAGGACGGCTCAACGATGTGGCTGGCTAACGCGGCGTGGATCTGGGCGCCGCTGCTGCTGCTGGCAACCGTTGCCGCCTTTTTTGGCATGAACGATATTGCCAGCGCTAAGGCGTCAATCGCCAGCCAGCTTCCGGTTCTGAAGCGTTTTCACCTGTGGTTATTGAGCCTGCTTTATCTTGCCACCTTCGGCTCGTTCATCGGGTTTTCCGCGGGCTTTGCCATGCTGTCGAAAACCCAGTTCCCTGACGTGAACATTCTTCACCTCGCCTTCTTCGGGCCGCTGATTGGCGCGCTGGCGCGATCCGCCGGCGGAATGATCTCCGACAGGCTCGGCGGCGTGCGCGTCACGCTGATTAACTTCATCTTTATGGCCGCGTTCAGCGCCCTGATTTTCCTGACGCTGCCGGGCTCCGGCTCCGGCAGCTTTATCGCCTTCTATCTGGTCTTTATGGGGCTGTTCCTCACCGCCGGGCTGGGGAGCGGTTCCACCTTCCAGATGATTGCCATCATCTTCCGCCAAATCACCCTCACCCGCGTCAAGCAGCAG
>CAMKZP010000548.1 GCA_946477805.1 uncultured Enterobacter sp. | reverse complement strand
TGACCAGTAACGAACGAATTCTGCAGCCATTTACTTTACCGAATGGGACTGAACTGAAAAACCGTTTGTTAATGGCGCCAATGACCACCTGCACCGGCTATTATGACGGAACCGTCACCAGCGAACTGGTGGAGTACTATCGGGCGCGTTCAGGCAGCATCGGCACCATTATCGTGGAGTGCTGCTTTGTTGACGATCTCGGCCTCGCGTTCCCTGGCGCCATTGGCATCGACAGCGACGAGAAAATCGCCGGGCTGGCAAAAATTGCCGAGGCGATCAAATCCAAAGGGTCTAAAGCGCTGCTGCAAATCTACCACGGCGGCCGTATGGTCGACCCGAAGCTGATCGGTGGCCGCACGCCGGTTGGCCCGAGCGCCGTTGCCGCGCCGCGTGACGGTGCCGCTACCCCGGTAGCGCTGACCGCTGAAGAGGTGGAAGGCATGATCGGCAAATTTGGCGACGCCGTACGCCGCGCGATTCAGGCCGGCTTTGACGGCGTTGAAATCCACGGGGCAAACACCTATCTGATCCAGCAGTTCTACTCCCCAAACTCAAACCAGCGCGACGACGAGTGGGGCGGCAGCCGCGATAACCGCGCGAAGTTCCCGCTGGCGGTGCTGGACATCACCCATAAAATGGTGCGCCAGTACGCGGACGATGCCTTCATCATTGGCTACCGATTCTCGCCTGAGGAGATGGAAGTCCCCGGCATTCGCTTTGACGACACCATGTACCTGCTGGAAAAACTGGCCGCGCGCGGCGTGGACTATCTCCACTTCTCCGTCGGGGCCACCCTGCGTCCGTCGATTGTCGACACCCAGGATCCTACGCCGCTTATCGAAAAATACCGCGCGATGCGTTCCGAAACCCTGGCGCAGGTGCCGGTGATGGGCGTCGGCGGCGTGGTTAACGCTTCAGACGTGAACGAGGCGCTGGACCATGGCTACGATCTGATCGCCGTGGGCCGCGCAACCATCGCCTATCCGGACTGGACTGACCGCATCGCGGCCGGTGAAAGCCTTGAGCTGTTTATGGACAGTACCCGACGCGAAGCGCTGAGCATTCCTGAACCGCTGTGGCGCTTCTCGCTGGTGGAGGCGATGATCCGCGACATGAGCATGGGCGAATCGAAATTCAAACCGGGCACCTTTGCCGAGAAAGTGCAGGACGATGCCTGCGAGCTGGTAATTAACGTCAGCCTGGAAACCGACCGCATTGCCGATATCGAGCTGGCCTCCGGCCCGAGCGACGACGTGGAGTTTGTCACCAGCTTTGAAGAGATCCGCACCCGCATTCTGGATGCCAATACCCCGCACGTGGACGCCATCACCGGCGCGACCAGCCAGAGCGAAGCGGTGAAAAAAGCGGTATCCAAAGCGATGCTGAAATCCAGCAAAGCGCTGGCGGCGGAAGAGGGCGTTGACCCGAACGAAACCCGCAGCGTGGACGTGGTCGTTATCGGCAGCGGCGGCGCCGGTCTGGCGGCGGCGATTCAGGCCCACGACGAAGGCGCGAGCGTGCTGATCGTCGAGAAAATGCCGACCATCGGCGGGAACACCATCAAAGCCTCTGCCGGGATGAACGCGGCGGAAACCCGCTTCCAGCGCGTGAAGGGCATTCAGGACAGCAAAGCGCTGTTCTACCAGGAGAGCCTGAAAGGCGGCGGCAACAAGAACAACCCGGAACTGCTGCGTCGCTTTGTGGAAAACGCGCCGGAGGCGATTGAGTGGCTGGCGACGCGCGGCATTATGCTGAACGACATCACCACCACCGGCGGGATGAGCATTGACCGCACCCACCGTCCGAAAGACGGTTCGGCAGTCGGCGGCTATTTGATCAGCGGCCTGGTGCGAAACGTCAACAAACGTAACATCGACGTGATGCTGGACACCTCGGTCAGCGACATTATTTTCGAAAACGGCGAAGTGACCGGCGTGCGCCTGACTACCGACGAGAACGAGACCCTTACCGTCGCGGCGAAAAGCGTGATTGTGGCGACGGGCGGCTTCAGCGCCAACAGCCAGATGGTGGTGAAATACCGTCCGGATCTCGAAGGGTTTGTGACGACTAACCACAAAGGGGCGACCGGCGGCGGCATCGCGCTGCTGGAGCGCATCGGAGCGGGCACCGTGGACATGGGCGAAATTCAGATCCACCCGACCGTTGAGCAGAAAACCTCGTACCTGATTTCCGAATCCATTCGCGGCGGCGGGGCGATTCTGGTTAACCAGCAAGGGAACCGCTTCTACAACGAAATGTCGACCCGCGATAAAGTGTCGGCGCAAATCATCGCCCTGCCGGAGAAATACGCCTATATCGTCTTCGATGAGCATGTTCGCACCAAAAACAAAGCGGCGGATGAGTACATCGCGAAGGGGTTTGTCACCAGCGCCAGCTCGCCAAAAGCGCTGGCGGAAGCGCTGGGGATGGATCATCACGCTTTCCTGGCAACGCTTGAGCGCTACAACGGCTTTGTGGAAAAACAGCACGACGACGATTTCGGCCGCACCACCGCGCTGCGTGCCCCCATCAACGAAGGGCCGTTCTACGCCATCCAGATTGCGCCGGGCGTGCACCACACCATGGGCGGCGTGACCATCAACACCGAGACCTGCGTGCTGGACAGCAACCACAACGTGCTGCCGGGAGCGTTTGCCGCCGGTGAAGTCGTCGGCGGCATCCACGGCGGCAACCGTATCGGCGGTAACGCGGTGGCAGATATCATTATTTTTGGTACCCTTGCCGGACATCAGGCGGCGATGCGTTCGAAAAAGGCAT
>CAMKZP010000547.1 GCA_946477805.1 uncultured Enterobacter sp. | reverse complement strand
ATGAACGACGCGCAGACGACGGGGGGATACCCGCGAATTGCCTGCATTATCGAAGCCGATCGCTACCATCTGGCGCAAATTCCTCTCGGTCAGCCGATTCACTTTGTGCAGTGTTCCCTGGAAGAGGCGCTGAACGCCCGTCAGGATCGGCAGCGTTATCTGGAGCAGCTGGCGTGGAGGCTCGATGGTAAAGATTGATTTAAACGCCGACCTGGGCGAGGGCGGTAGTGCTGACGCGGAGCTCATGACGCTGGTCTCTTCGGTCAATATCGCCTGCGGCTTTCACGCAGGCGACGCGCAGACGATGCTGGCCAGCGTGCGTAACGCCATCAGAAATGGCGTGGCGATAGGCGCGCATCCGAGCTTTCCCGATCGGGAGAATTTTGGCCGTACGGCGATGCAGCTGCCGCCCGAAACGGTTTACGCCCAGACGCTCTACCAGATTGGCGCGCTGGAGGCGATTGCGCGCGCCGAGAACGGCGAGCTGCGCCACGTGAAGCCGCACGGCATGCTCTACAACCAGGCGGCAAAAGATCCGGCGCTTGCGGATGCCATCGCCCGGGCGGTGAAAAGCTGTAACCCGAAACTGATCCTCGTGGGGCTGGCGGGCAGCGAGCTTATCCGCGCCGGAGAGCGCCTCGGGCTGACCACCCGGCAGGAGGTCTTTGCCGACCGCGGGTATCAGCCGGACGGTAGCCTGGTGCCCCGCACGCAGCCTGGCGCGCTGATCGTCGATGAAGCGCGGGCGCTGGCGCAGACGCTGGAGATGGTTTGCTCTGGGCAGGTCACGGCGATTGACGGCACATCGGCGAAGGTTAAGGCTGAAACGATCTGTTTACACGGCGATGGCGAGCATGCGCTGCAGTTCGCGCGCCGCCTGCGGGCGGCGTTTGCAGAGCAGGGTATTCGCGTCAGCGCCTGACATCACAAAAAGGACAAAAAGATGCCTGAAGGTCCGGAGATCCGCCGCGCGGCGGATAGCCTGGAGGCGGCGATAAAGGGCAAACCCCTGACGGACGTCTGGTTTGCTTTCCCTCAGCTCAAACCGTTTGAACCCCAGCTGGTGGGGCAGACGGTGACCCATATTGAAACGCGCGGCAAGGCCTTGCTCACGCACTTTTCCCATAACCTGACGTTATATAGCCATAACCAGCTTTACGGCGTCTGGCGGGTGGTTGACGCGGATGAACAGCCGCAAACCACCCGCGTGCTGCGCGTCAGGCTGCAAACGGCGGATAAAGCGATCCTGCTGTACAGCGCGTCGGACATTGAAATGTTAACGCCGGAGCAGCTGCTTACCCATCCGTTTCTGCAGCGGGTGGGGCCGGATGTGCTCGATTTGCGCCTGACGGCGAGCGATGTAAAAGCCCGTCTGTTGTCCCCCAAATTCCGCAACCGTCAGTTTTCCGGGTTATTGCTCGATCAGGCGTTCCTGGCCGGGTTAGGCAACTATTTGCGGGTGGAAATTCTCTGGGCAGTGGGTCTGGCGGCGCAGCACAAAGCCTCTCAACTCGGCGATGAACAGCTGGAGGCGCTTTCTCACGCGCTGCTTGATGTTCCGCGGCTCTCCTACAACACGCGTGGCATTGTGGATGATAAGAAGCACCACGGGGCGCTGTTCCGTTTCAGGGTGTTTCATCGGGCGGGGAAAAAGTGCGAGCGGTGCGGCGGGATTATCGACAGGATTATGCTCTCCTCCAGACCTTTTTACTGGTGCCCGCACTGCCAGAGGTAAAAGCAAAACGGCAACGAGAGTTGCCGTTTTTTATGTTTTCACCCTCTCCCAGTGGGAGAGGGCCGGGTGAGGGCATCAGGCCGCACCCAACGTCTTTTAGCGTTTGATATCAGACTTAAAATCACGCTGCTCGTAGCCGGTATACAGCTGACGAGGACGGGCGATTTTCATGCCTTCGCCGTGCATTTCGTTCCAGTGCGCAATCCAGCCTACGGTACGTGCCATAGCGAAGATCACGGTGAACATGGAGGACGGAATGCCCATCGCTTTCAGGATGATGCCGGAGTAGAAATCGACGTTCGGGTAGAGTTTCTTCTCGATGAAGTACGGGTCGTTCAGCGCGATGTGTTCCAGCTCCATCGCCACTTCCAGCAGATCGTCTTTGGTGCCCAGCTCTTTCAGCACTTCGTGGCAGGTTTCACGCATAACGGTCGCGCGCGGGTCATAGTTTTTGTAAACACGGTGACCGAAGCCCATCAGGCGGAAGGAGTCATTCTTGTCTTTCGCACGGCGCACGAATTCAGGAATGTGCTCAACGGAGCTGATCTCTTCCAGCATCTTCAGCGCCGCTTCGTTCGCGCCGCCGTGCGCCGGTCCCCACAGGGAGGCGATGCCCGCAGCGATACAGGCGAACGGGTTCGCGCCGGAAGAGCCAGCGGTACGGACGGTCGAGGTAGAGGCGTTTTGTTCGTGGTCAGCGTGCAGGATCAGAATGCGGTCCATGGCGCGTTCTAGCACCGGGTTTACTTCATACTCTTCGCACGGCGTGGAGAACATCATGCGCAGGAAGTTGCCCGCGTAGGAGAGGTCGTTACGCGGATAAACGAACGGCTGGCCGATAGAGTACTTGTAGCACATCGCCGCCATGGTAGGCATTTTGGACAGCAGGCGGAACGCCGCGATATCACGGTGGCGTGGGTTATTCACGTCCAGCGAGTCGTGGTAGAACGCAGCCAGTGCGCCAGTAATGCCGCACATGACCGCCATCGGGTGAGAGTCACGACGGAACGCATGGAACAGACGGGTAATCTGCTCATGGATCA
>CAMKZP010000546.1 GCA_946477805.1 uncultured Enterobacter sp. | reverse complement strand
ACCCGGTACAGGCCGTTGAAAAGATGGCGGCGCAGGAAGGTCAGATTGGCCTGCCGCATCCGAAGATTGCCCTGCCGCGCGAGCTGTACGGCGCAGGCCGCGTCAACTCTGCGGGGCTGGATCTGGCGAACGAACACCGTCTGGCCTCCCTCTCCTCCGCTCTGCTCAACAGCGCGCTGCAGAAATGGCAGGCGAAGCCGATCCTTGAGCAGGCCGTTGAAGAGGGTGACATGCAGCCGGTGATCAACCCGGCGGAGCCGAAAGATATCGTCGGCTACGTGCGTGAAGCGACCGAAACGGAAGTAGACCAGGCGCTGGAGAGCGCGGTGAACAACGCGCCTATCTGGTTCGCGACCCCGCCGCAGGAGCGCGCCGCCATTCTGGAGCGCGCCGCGGTGCTGATGGAAGATCAGATGCAGCAGCTTATCGGCATTCTGGTGCGCGAGGCGGGGAAAACCTTCAGCAACGCCATCGCCGAAGTGCGCGAGGCCGTTGACTTCCTGCACTACTACGCGGGCCAGGTACGCGATGATTTCGACAACGAAACGCACCGTCCGCTCGGCCCGGTGGTCTGCATCAGCCCGTGGAACTTCCCGTTGGCGATCTTCACCGGCCAGATTGCCGCCGCGCTTGCCGCAGGCAACAGCGTGCTGGCAAAACCGGCGGAGCAAACCCCGCTGATTGCCGCACAGGGCATTAACATTCTGCTGGAAGCCGGCGTGCCTGCGGGCGTTATCCAGCTGCTGCCGGGCCGGGGTGAAACGGTGGGCGCTAAACTGACCTCCGACAACCGCGTGCGCGGCGTGATGTTCACCGGCTCCACCGAGGTGGCCTCCCTGCTGCAGCGCAACATCGCCACCCGCCTGGATGCGCAGGGTCGTCCGACCCCGCTCATCGCGGAAACCGGCGGCATGAACGCCATGATTGTCGACTCTTCCGCGCTCACCGAGCAGGTCGTGGTTGACGTGCTGGCCTCAGCGTTCGACAGCGCCGGACAGCGCTGCTCCGCCCTGCGCGTGCTGTGCCTGCAGGACGACGTGGCCGACCATACGCTGAAGATGCTGCGCGGCGCGATGGGCGAATGCCGCATGGGTAACCCGGGACGCCTCACCACCGATATCGGGCCGGTGATCGACGCGGAAGCCAAAGCGAATATTGAAAACCACATTCAGACCCTGCGCGCGAAAGGCCGTCCGGTCTTCCAGGCGGTGCGTGAGAACAGCGACGATGCCCGCGAATGGCAGACCGGCACCTTTGTGCCGCCAACGCTGATTGAGCTGGCGAGCTTCGACGAGCTGAAAAAAGAGGTCTTCGGCCCGGTGCTGCACGTGGTGCGCTACAGCCGCAATAACCTTAGCGAGCTGATTGAGCAGATCAACGCCTCCGGCTATGGCCTGACGCTCGGCGTTCATACCCGCATCGACGAAACCATCGCGCACGTGACCGGCAGCGCCAAAGTGGGCAACCTGTACGTCAACCGCAACATGGTCGGCGCGGTGGTGGGCGTGCAGCCGTTCGGCGGCGAAGGCCTCTCCGGCACCGGTCCGAAAGCGGGCGGCCCGCTCTATCTGTACCGGCTGCTGGCGAACCGTCCGGAAAACGCGCTGGGCGTGACGCTGGCGCGTCAGGACGCCGAGTATCCGGTGGATGCGCAGGTGAAAACCGCGCTGACCCAGCCGCTGGAGGCGCTGATCGCCTGGGCGGAAAAACGTCCTGAGCTGCGTGCAGTCGCTCAGCAGTACGGCGATCTGGCGCAGGCCGGTACCCAGCGCCTGCTGCCGGGGCCAACCGGCGAGCGCAACACCTGGACGCTGATGCCGCGCGAGCGCGTGCTGTGCGTGGCGGATAACGAACAGGACGCGCTGGTGCAGCTGGCGGCCGCGATGGCAACCGGCTGTGAGGTGCTGTGGCCGGAAGATGGCCTGCACCGCGACCTGGCGAAACAACTGCCGAAGGCCGTTTCTGCCCGCATCCACGTTGCGAAGGCCGATGCCCTGATGGCGCAGCCGTTCGATGCAGTGATTTACCACGGTGATTCCGACCAGCTGCGCGAGCTCTGCGAGCAGGTGGCGGCCCGCAGCGGCGCCATCGTTTCGGTGCAGGGCTTTGCGCGCGGCGAAACCAACCTGCTGCTGGAGCGGCTGTACGTTGAGCGCTCGCTGAGCGTCAACACCGCAGCGGCGGGCGGCAACGCCAGCCTGATGACCATCGGCTAATCGTGTAAACTTTCCCCGGTGACGCTACGCTTACCGGGGCGACAAAACAGCCGCAGGCCGGATAAGCACAGCGCATCCGGCTTTTTTACATGGAGGGGATGATGAAAAGAGTATTTCTCGCAGGTGCAGCCCTGCTCATGAGCGCCAGCGCGCTGGCCAACGAGTGCGACAGCGCCTCTACCCAGCTTGAACTGAATACCTGCAGCGCGGAGCAGTACCAGGCTGCCGATAAAAAGCTCAACCAGACGTACCAGGCCGCGGTCAAACGGGCGGCAGCGCCCCAGCGCGATCTGCTGAAAAAGGCGCAGCAGGCGTGGATTGCCCTGCGCGACGCGGACTGCGCGTTTGTTGGCTCGGGTACGGAAGGCGGAAGCGTTCAGCCCATGATTGTCAACCAGTGCCTGGCGGAAAAAACCGCGGAGCGCGAAGCCTTTCTGGCCTCGCTGATGCAGTGTGAAGAGGGCAACCTGAGCTGTCCCCTCACCCCATAGGGGCGAGGGAGTAAAGACAGCACAGAACAGCCCCCTCTCCCCTTTGGGGCGAGGGAGTGAAGACAGCACAAA
>CAMKZP010000545.1 GCA_946477805.1 uncultured Enterobacter sp. | reverse complement strand
GTTATCTGGGCGCTGGCAATCGTCAAAGGCAGCGCGCTGGCTCCGCACATGGAGCTCCTGGGATATGTCATGACCGGCGCGGTGGCTTTTCTGATGTGTATTCAGGCGAAGCATCTGCTGCTCTCGTTCGTTCCAGGAACCTTTATCGGTGCCTGCGCAACGTTTGCCGGACAGGGCGACTGGAAGCTGGTCGTGCCGTCGCTGGCGCTGGGGCTGCTGTTTGGCTACGCCATGAAAAACAGCGGGCTGTGGCTGGCAGCCCGGCGGAGCAGGGCGCAAGACATCACTGCGGTGAATGAATAAAAAAAGGCGAGAGATTATCTCGCCTTTTTAATGCGCTTTCGATCAGGATTCCGGAGGAACCGACATCTCACGGTATTTGACCAGAACCTCATTCTTCACTTCATTTTTATTCTGCAAATCCCACAGCCCGCGATCGATACCGTCGTTAATCAGGAAAATAACCCCGGTTTCAATGGCCGACATCAGGCACAGCATCACCGGCTCGTTTGAGGTATACCCGATTTCACCCTCCAGCAAACGCTGGTAGTCAATGAAGCGGAACACCCCGGCCTGCACCTCATAGGAGAGGATGGTTTTGCTGGTGGTGACGGATGACAGGATCTCACCCGTGCTCACGTTGACCACCCGCAGGTTGACGGCAATCTGGTCGAGCTGATACTGCGTGTCGGCCCCGATACCAAAGTAGCGAGCACCTGCACCCCCTGATTTCACGTTACTTTCGTAGCCGATAATCGAGCCTTCCACCATGATATTCGCCGCGGTAAGCGACTGCAGCGGCATCCGGTTATTCACGCCGACGGTTCCGTTTTCCTGTGCGGCACGAATGATTTTTCGTTCATTCAGCAGGTTTTGTAACCCCTGTCGTTCCAGAGGGATAAACCAGCGTGAATCCTTCAGCGCCGTCACCAGCATGGCGGTGGCGCTCTGCGGCACCGCCGTAGAGAAGTTACTCGCCGGATACGGTTTAAACTGCCCGGTTTCATCCTGAATGTTATAAACAGAGACGAATATTTTACCGGTGGGGACCGGCAGATGGGTTAAATCGCGATAGCTTTGTGCCCGAGGCATTAATGTTGGCTTAGCGGCTTCTTTAGGTGGAGCAGTTAAACAACCGCTCAATAAGCACACTGCAACAATGATCAAAAAGCGCTGCATGATGATTGCCCTTATTTCGATGTTGTTTAGAAATCAGTTGAATCAGACTGCAAACCTGAAACCTGGATAGTCGATGTTTTCCCGGTTTTACGGTCTGTCACGTTCAGCTGAAGCTGCCCATCTTTATTGGCGATATCAACGATAAAGTCGTTAGTCACCATGCGGCCGGGTTTACCGGTATTAATATTGGTCAGTAAGCCGCCTAATATTTGCGACTGGATGGCCTGGGTAAAGTTATCCAGCGCTGACGGGGTTTCGATACCGAAGTCGTCGTCGTAGCTGGGGTCTTTATACGAGTTTTGTGCCTGGGCCTGGTTAAGCAGGAACGCCCCGTTGTTTGGGTTACCGCCAAAGTTAGGGTTGCGGAACTGGAAGGTCATATTCCCGGCCCAGCTTAACGGCGCAATAAGCATTAACGAAATTACTGTGTGTGCGAGACGCATTACAGCCTCCGAAATATATATCGTTGCTAGAACTCATCTTTGGCTAAATCGCCCGTACTTAATAGCGCTTTATCTAGCTGCAGACGATTAATAGCCTCTTCTGATTGTGCCAGCGCAAAATCGACGTTCTGATCGAAGTCTCTTTTCGTTGGGAATAAAAAGGTCTGGTAAATAACATCCTGGTTGGCGGTTATTTTTATCCAGCTTCCCCATCGTGCACTGGGCCGTTCGTTGATTGTTATATTACCGGTGTAATCACTTTCCCATTTATCGCTGAAGGCACGGTAGAAATCGTGTCCGATAGATGTGACCGTGTGGTCGGTTAACAATCCGGGAACCTCAACTTCTACCGCCTGAAGGTTCCCGGCAGCAAGCAGGAAGCCTGCTGCGGCAATCCAACTCAACGTGCGTTTCATGTGATTAACGCCTGAGGTTATCGTTGGCCCATGAAACTGCCTGAGTTCGGTTTTTAACAGCTATCTTCTTGAAAAGATTATACAGGTGCGTCTTAACCGTATTTTCGCTGATAAATAACGAACGGGCGATTTCAATATTTGAAGCACCAATGCGCAGCTTGTTCAGGATCTCTTTCTCACGATGCGTCAGCAGGGCAGACTCTGAACTGTTATAGCGATAATTTCCGGAGTGCGTGATGAGGTAGCTGGCAAGCTTTTGCGAGAAATAGCACTCTCCTCGCAGTATTCCCTGCAGCCCTTCTACCACACGGTTTTCTTCTTCAGTGACGTAGAAAACGCCATTGATATGCGGCCAGCTTTCGATATCTCTAAAAGGATATTCATCAGGGGTATTCAATAATAACACGCGGATATTATTGTTTTTCCTGCTTAAATTATCTTGCCAGTAATGGATAAGCTTTTTGTCAGCTTCCATCATATCGAGAAGAATGATGCTGCCAGGCACAATGTCATCAAAAGAACGTTGAATATTATGCAATTTCCCGTTCAGTGATAGCGATTGTTTTAAGTGCTGCAATAATGCTGTCGCTTGTAAAGAAGGTTTGGTGATCAACAATAATGTATGACCATGTAAACTATGGACTTCATTAAACATGATGAAACCCCACTTTATTTATGGCACCTGACAGCTGTCCCCCGGGTTAATAGGAAAGGGACACCAGAAGTACTGACAGATGTGGCA
>CAMKZP010000544.1 GCA_946477805.1 uncultured Enterobacter sp. | reverse complement strand
GAATCCGGCCAGCGCCAGGGTGATGCGATAGTGGTTATCGTCGCTTTTTTCGATGTTGTACGGCGGAAAGGTCTGTTGCTCGGCGGTGCTTTGCAGGGCGTTAGCCAGTTTGTCAAAACCAATCCACTGACGCAGCAGGGGGGATAAATCATAGTTACGCATAGTAAATCTCCTTCTGAGAAGCGAGTTCGGCACAGTTTTTTTGTGCGCAGTTGTTCCTGCAAACCCTGTCGGATTCGCATAAGCTCCCGTTACGGCAAGCTATCTGAGTGGGTCGCGACCGCGACCCGCATAATTAATTAATTTCGATACGGCGCGGTTTTTTCTCTTCCGGGATCACACGTTCCAGTTCGATAAACAGCAGGCCGTTAACCAGGTTTGCGCCTTTAACGTGAATGTTCTCAGCCAGCTGGAACTTACGTTCAAAGTTGCGCTCGGCGATGCCCTGGTACAGGTAGGTACGCTCTTTCTGCTCGGCCGTATGGGAGCCTTTCACCACCAGCAGGTTGTCCTGCGCGGTGATCTCCAGCTCGTTTTCAGCGAAACCGGCGACGGCGATCGCGATGCGGTAATGGTTTTCATCCACCAGCTCAACGTTATAGGGAGGGTAGCCGTTGCTCTGGCTTTGGTTATTTTCTAAATGGTTGAACAGGCGGTCAAAACCAATTGCAGAACGGTATAGCGGAGAAAGATCGAAGTTACGCATAGATAAAAACTCCTGAAATCAGCGAGAAAGTGTGCCTTCCATCATGGACAGGCTATTACGTCCCCCGAACACCCATCAGGCGCGTTCGTTATCGGGTCACACTCTTAAAATGGGTCTGGATACGGGCTTTTCAAGACTATTTCTACGAGAATTTTTTGCACTTTGCCGGTTGTCGCATAGACTCTGGAGCAACAGCACAAAGGGTTAAATTGCGATGGCTGCCACAGTGCGGGGTTATCGGGCTATTCATTTCGGATAAGGCTCGCTATAACCCAGAGTGCAGGTCAATGCAGTGCCATTAACGATGACTGAGTGATGATGAAAAATGTTCTGATAAAGCTGACGACGTTCAGCGGGGTAGTTTTACTTTGCGGGTGTTCGAGCGTGATGTCTCATACCGGCGGTAAAGAAGGAACATATCCAGGGACCCGCGCCAGTGCGGCGATGATCTCTGATGACGATACCAACTGGGGAACCAAATCCCTGGCGATCCTGGATATGCCTTTTACGGCGGTTGCGGATACGCTCCTGCTGCCGTGGGACATGTTCCGCACGGACAGCTCGGTGCGCTCGCGCGTGGAAAAAAGCGAGCAGGAGAATCTGGCCACCAACAACGTCATTCCGCCCGCTGCGCTGACGCCACGCTAGCGCTTGACGGTTTCCGTTAGCCACAGCTGGCGGAAACCCTCTGTCTCTTCCATCCAGGCAACAAAGCGCCCATCCGGGGAAAATACCACCGCGTCAGCAGACGGCGGGTTGCCGTGCCCGGGCGTCAAAAACGTCACCTCGCCGGTTTGTGCATCACAGCAGGCGATCCGGTTTTCCAGCACACACCCCAGCCCGTTTCCGGAAGGGTGCCAGTTAAACGCCGACTGGATACCGCTCTGCGTATGGGTTAGCTGGCGCGGCTCACCGCCCTCGGGTGAGATTAACCACAGCTGGACAGTGCCGTTATCATCACGCATCAGGAAGGCGATCTGCGTCCCCTGCGGATTGCTGCGCACCCAGTGGCGCGGCGCGTTCACCAGCCCCGGAAACGCATTCTGGTGGGTAAAGGTTAGCCGGCGCTGCATCACGCCCAACGGCGGCGCAGGCATTGTCTCTGCGGTTCCCTGGAGCGGCGCGTCGCCCGCGCGTTTCCAGCCCTGCTCGTCCTTCGGCAGCGCGACGATAAACAGCTCGGGCACTTTTTCGCCTTTTTCTGAAAGGGTATCGCCGATGAACGCCAGCCTGTCATTCCCTACCCAGCCCTCTTCGTACGCGCGGTTAATCTCATCGCTGCCCGGCTGCGGGTCCGGCGTTGTGCGGCTGACCAGTACGCTCCAGAAAGTGCCGGCATACTCATGCGGGTGGTTCCCCCGTGGCGCCACCGGGCCAAAGGGCGCCGCCACGCCGACGTTGCGTAAATCGAGCCTCGGATCGCGCTCGTGCAGCACGTGGTCGTTGTAGGTAAAGCTGACGAACTGCCCGTTCGGGCTAAAGACGTGTACATGGCTGCCGCCGCGCAGCGCACCCGCGGTGTAAGGCGCGGTGATATCCATGGCATCAAGGTTGCTCGTCTGGCCGTTGTGCGCAATCACCCCCTGGCGATGGTGAAAATCATATTGCCAGTCTGCATCCGGGTTTTTCGGGCCGTGGATAAAGACGTATTTATCCTCCGCCGGATGAACGGTCACCACGCCAACGTGTGCGCCACCGCAGGCGCGATAAATCACCTCTCCCTCCCCGGTGCTGACATTGACCCGCTCGATGGTTTTACCGGTGAACGACGCGCCGGACGGACGCACGTCATAGACCAGCCACTGGCTGTCTGGCGTCCAGGCGTTGATATTGGTGAGCTGATGATGGCGGGAAGCGAAGGTGATTTGTTTCATGGGGATACCCTGATGCACGGTGAGTGCATCAGGGTAAAACATCCGAATGGATTAGCCTACACGTTTCACATCGCCCACCAGCAGGATGTAGGAGAGCGCGCCAATCAGCGCTACCGCGGAGATGTAGACCAGCGCCGGGCCGAAGCCGTAGTCCTGCGCCAGGTAGCCGATGACCAGCGGCACGGTGATCCCGCCCAGGC
>CAMKZP010000543.1 GCA_946477805.1 uncultured Enterobacter sp. | reverse complement strand
CGGTATTTTCGCGAAGACGCGCGCAGCGGATGGTCACCACCCACTCGCCGTTACCTTCGCTGTCGCACCAGCCGACAATGCCGCCAAACAGCTCGCGGTCGAACGGCTCCAGTTCGGCAATCAGCCGTTTTGCCGCCTGGTGCGGGAAACCGCTCAGGGCAGGCGTCGGGTGCAGCAGGCAGGCCAGCGTCAGGGCGTTCTCGTCTTCACGCGCTTCACCTTCCACCGGCGTCGCCAGGTGCCACAGCGTCGGCGTGGTGATCAGCTGCGGAGAAGCCGGCATGCTCAGACGGTGGCTGCGGGGCTCCAGAATGGCCTTCATCGCCTGGGTCACCAGATCGTGCTCGTGACGGTCTTTTTCGGAGGCCAGCAGCTTGTTGCCCGCTTCGCGATCCAGCACGTCGTCCGGCTGACGGCGCGCGGAGCCTGCCAGGGGCAGCGAGCTAAAGTGCGCTCCCTCTTTGCGCAGCAGCAGCTCCGGGCTTGCGCCCAGCAGCACGCCGCCGTCTTCCAGCGGCACGTGGAAGTTAAAGCTCGCCGGGTTCTGGGCGATCAGGCGCTCCATCAGCGCGCCGCTGTCGATGGTTTTGTCGGTGGCGATATCGATCAGGCGCGAGAGCACCACCTTGTTCACCTGCGGCGTGGCGGTCAGCGCCGCGGCGCGGGCGACCATCTCTTCAAACACCGGCTGCGGTGGGATCTCGGTCCGTTTTTCCACGCTCAGCGTCTGCGCACCGGAAAAATAGCGCGAGGACTGCTGGCGCGCCGGGCGCGAGAAGTTCTGCCAACGCTCGGGAATAAACAGGGACGACGGTTTACGGGTATCAAACGGAATAGCGCCCACCATCACCGGGTGGGCAATGCCGCTGGCCTTCGCGTTCTGGAAAGCCTGGGCTAATTTTTGCTGGAAGTGGCCGGCCGGATCGTCGCCGCCGACGGCGGACTCAGAGAAGCGGGCAAAACAGCCTGACGTGGTAAAACTGCGGTAAGGCGACATAAAGAAAAAGCTGTCTGATTGCAGCGTGGTCGCGGTGTGCTGGATGTCCTCAGCCAATGACGTATCCATATCATCCTCCTAAAATGATAAAAGCAGTAATAATGATTATCATTTATATTTTCGACGGCTAACCTAATCTCACAGCGCGCCGGTGTCAACCGCAGAGCAAACAACTTGTGCGACTAACGCTTGCATCCCTTCCCCGCAATCATGAAAATGAGAAGCATTAACTTCAACAAAAACAGGATCCCGCTCCGTGAAACTCCCTGCCGTCAGGTGACCGACAGCCGCGGCGTTCACACGCTTGAAAGCAAGCCGACGCGCATTGTCTCCACCAGCGTGACCCTTACCGGCTCGCTGCTGGCGATTGACGCTCCGGTCATCGCCAGCGGCGCCACTACGCCGAATAACC
The DNA here is from genome assembly GCA_946477805.1 of uncultured Enterobacter sp. Lineage (GTDB taxonomy): Bacteria > Pseudomonadota > Gammaproteobacteria > Enterobacterales > Enterobacteriaceae > Enterobacter. The sequence continues at coordinate 1,395 of CAMKZP010000543.1, read as the reverse complement.
GCGTGGCGGATGGGCAGGGCTTTTTGCGCCAGTGGGGAGAGATCGCGAAGCAGCGCAAGCTGGCGCGGCTGTACATCGGCGAGCCGAGCGCCGAAGCGGTCGCGGCGCAGATGCCGGACCTGATTTTGATTAGCGCTACCGGCGGGGATTCAGCCCTCGCGCTGTACGATCAGCTCTCGGCCATCGCGCCGACGCTTATCATCAACTACGACGACAAAAGCTGGCAGGCGCTGCTGACCCAGCTCGGCACGATCGCCGGGCAGGAAAAGCAGGCCGCAGAGCGTATTGCCGCGTTTGACCAGCAGCTCGCGCAGGTGAAACAGCAGATGAAGCTGCCGCCGCAGCCGGTGAACGCCATCGTCTACACCGCCGCCGCGCACAGCGCCAACCTGTGGACCGCTGAATCCGCGCAGGGCAAGCTGCTGCACCAGCTGGGCTTTACGCTGGCGGAGCTGCCCGCCGGGCTGCATACCTCTAAAAGCCAGGGCAAGCGCCACGACATTATTCAGCTGGGTGGGGAAAATCTGGCGACGGGGCTGAACGGCGAAGGGCTGTTTGTGTTTGCGGGCGACCAGAAAGACGTGGAGGCGATTTACGCCAACCCGCTGCTGGCGCACCTGCCGTCGGTGAAGAACAAGCGCGTGTGGGCGCTGGGAACCGAGACGTTCCGCCTGGATTATTACAGCGCGATGTTGGTGTTGCAGCGTTTGAATTCAATTTTTAAATAAGAGGCACGTTTCCCGTAGGCCCGGTAAGCGCAGCGCCACCGGGCGTTTTGTCGGGTGGCGGCTACGCCTTACCCGACCTACAAGGTCAACACACTCTCCTGCCTGAACCGCCGCAGTTCCACCAAAACCGCCAATAAAATCACGCCAACAATCGCCAGCACAAACCCGCTGCTGCTCGCCGACGCCACCGGGGTCATCACCGCCCCCAGCCCGCCGAGGATCGCCGCGCCTATCGCATCGCCGGTGACGTTCTGCGCCGTCCACAGGCCGTTAATGCGCCCCAGCATGCCCTCCGGCGTCTGGGTCTGGATCAGGGTGTACTGCAGCAGCGAGCTGATGGCGCTCAGCCAGCCGAAGATCGCCAGGCAGATCACCCCCAGCGCCCAGACCGGCATCAGGCTGAAGAACCCAATGGCGATAAACGAGGCCAGCGTGGCAAGCAGCATAATCAGCCCGGGACGCGCGCTCTGCGCCAGATTGCCGCTGGTGAGCGCTCCGCACGCCGCGCCGAGCGGTATGGCGGCGTACAGCACGCCAATCTCCGAGGCGCTCATCTGCCACTCGCCCGCCAGCGCCGGATAAAGCACGCGCACCGCGCTCGCCATCGTCAGCAGGCCGCCAAGCAGCGCGATGCCGCCAATCAGCGGGTTGCTGAACAGAAAACGAA
>CAMKZP010000542.1 GCA_946477805.1 uncultured Enterobacter sp. | reverse complement strand
CCTCTGTGGTCGCTGCCTGTGGCGGCGGTAGTGGTGGCCGCCGCCACAGGCAGCGACCACAGAGGAATGCGGCGTTTTTTAGGCGCAGGCACGGCTACCGGTGCAGGCTCTTCGACGGGCGGAGGGCTGACCCGCACGGGCTCCGGCTCGTACAGCGCATCTTCGGTAATTCGCACGGCTGTTGCAGGCGTGACGAGCGGCTCGTCGGCCTGTTCAAAGGTTACCGCCGGGAGCGGCTCCGGCTCGGGTTCGTCAATGACCACCGGCTCAGGCTCGGGAACGAGGGCTTCGCGCAGGCAGTCGAGGACGTCATCGCGCGCATTCTCGTTGAGATTCACAAAGCCCCAGAAGCAAATGACCGGCCTGCCGTCGACCAGGAACAGGAAGTTTTCACCGGGGAACTGAAATGCTTTCGAAAGCAGGGAGCCAAACAGCTGCTGCGCCGTTTTGGGTGACTGGAGACACTTTTTGCTCAGCGACTCGACGCTGGCGAGGGTGTTTTCCAGGTAGCGCAGCGCGCGGAAGCGGTCGTCTTCATCTGCCGCTTTCCAGCTTAATACCGCACCGTCAACGGGCGAATACCAGTCAACGCGATCGCCGCCGTCGTTGACCTGAGGAATGGCCAGACAGTCCACAATGGCCTGCTGCTTGCGCAGGCGCAGCGCTTCCCGGATCTGCAGTGCTGATTCAAAAACGGCCTGTCCGCCGCCGCCAACGGCCTGAAAATCATCCAGATTACCGCTGCGTAAAAGTGTTTTTGCCACGATTGGGTCCCATAGACTTCTTCACACCGTTACTTTAACGAAACCGCAAAGCAAGCAAACGGCTGAGGAGACGCCAAAACGACTGATTTCTTGCGGCATAGATCGCGACGGTTGTGCTTGACGAACAAAGACACTTAAGGCAAATCATTTTTTATCCGCTGGCCGTAAAACCAGCGAAATACGCTGCTTTAGAATAACCTGATAGTGTTTCGTTATTTGCCAGGTCATAACGACTGTGCTGTTATTACTCACCCGTATAATAAAACAATTAAGGTTATAACCATGTCGACAGGGAAAACACTGCTCGCCCTCGCGCTGAGCGCGCTTTTACCGGCAGGCGCCGCATGGGCGGCAAACAATGACACGCTTATTTACTGCTCTGAGGCATCCCCCGAGTCGTTTAACCCGCAAATCGCCAGCTCCGGGCCGTCCTTTGTTGCCAGCTCCCAGGTGCTTTACAACCGCCTGATCAACTTTGATCCGGTGAAGAATACCCCGGTTCCGTCGCTGGCGGAGTCCTGGACTATTTCACCGGACGGTAAGACTTATACTTTTGCGCTGCGTAAAGGGGTGAAGTTCAACAGCAATAAATACTTCAAGCCGACCCGTGATTTTAACGCGGATGACGTTATTTTCTCCGTGATGCGTCAGAAAGACCCTAATCACCCTTATCACAAGGTTTCAAACGGGAATTACGAATACTTCAACGACGTGGGTCTGGACAAGCTGATTCAGGACGTGAAAAAGGTCGATGATTATCATGTCCAGTTTACCCTGAGCGAGCCTAACGCCGCGTTCCTGGCCGACTGGGGCATGGACTTCGCCTCGATTCTGTCAGCCGAATACGCCGACGCCATGCTGAAGAACGGAACGCCGGAGAACGTTGACGTCTGGCCCATCGGCACCGGCCCGTACGTGCTGCAGCAGTATAAAGTTGACTCGCTGATCCGCTACGTCGCCAACCCGAACTACTGGGACGGCGCGGTCCCGACCAAACACCTGATTTTCTCCATCACGCCAAACGTCGAAACCCGTCTGGCCAAGCTGCAGACCAACGAATGCCAGATTATTCCTGCCCCTTCGCCGGTTCAGTTTGATGTTATCAAGAAAAACAAAGACCTGGCTCTCCACTCTGTGGATGCGCTGAACGTGGGCTATCTGGCGTTTAACACCGAGAAAAAGCCGTTCGATAACGTCCTGGTGCGCCAGGCCCTGAACTATGCGACCGATAAAAAAGCGATCGTGGACGCGGTCTTTATGGGCTCCGGCACGGTGGCAAAATCACCGATCCCGCCGAATATGCTGGGCTTTAACACGGCGCTGAAGGATTACGCCTACGATCCGGAAAAGGCGAAATCACTGCTCAAGCAGGCCGGGCTGGAGAAGGGCGCGGAGGTGACGCTGTGGTCTATGCCGGTTCAGCGTCCGTATAACCCGAACTCGCGCCGCATCGCGGAGATGATTCAGGCCGACTGGGCGAAAGTGGGCGTGAAGGCAAAAATTGTCTCCTGGGAGTGGGGCGAATACCTCTCCGGCATGCGCAAGGGCGAGCACGACGCGGCGCTGTTTGGCTGGATGTCCGACAACGGCGACCCGGATAACTTTGCTGACGTGCTGCTGGGCTGCAACAGCATCAAAACCGGATCAAACGCCGCGCGCTGGTGTGATAAGGGGTACGATGACCTGGTCCAGAAAGCGAAACTGACCAGCAGCCCGGATGAACGCGCGAAGCTCTACGGCCAGGCGCAGGAGATTTTCTACCAGCAGGCACCGTGGATTGCTCTGGCAAACGGTAAAACCTTCTATGCGACCCGCAGCAATGTGACCGGGTATAGCGTGAGCCTGATGGGCAGCGATTTCTCGAAAGCGAAGATAAACTAAGTGCATAAAATGCCCGGTAAGCGTAGCGCCACCGGGCTTTTAAAGAAGGAGTGACAATGTCACATTTAAATGAAGTTACTGCCCGCGTGGATGCTGCCATCGACGAGAGCATCATTGCTCACATGAACGAGCTGCTGATTGAATTAAACGATGACGCAGAGCTGAGC
>CAMKZP010000541.1 GCA_946477805.1 uncultured Enterobacter sp. | reverse complement strand
CGAGATTTCTGCCTGTCTCGTGGGCTCGGAGATGTGTATAAGAGACAGATCAAGACGAATTAGATTGGTTTCTGGTATTCATTCGATAGTGTTTAATACATAAATGTTTTACTTAAAGGAATAAACCATGCGCGATTTAAATATGATGGAAATTGAAGCTGTTTCTGGTGCTGGCCTGTTCAGCTCTCTGTCCAGCGCTGTTCTGGGCGGAACTTTTGCAGGTGTAGCTGGTGCAATTATCGGTGGTATGCACGGCGGTGACGGCGGCGGTATCCTGGGTATCGGTTCTATCGGCCAGCTGGTAGGTATGGCTGCTGGTGGCGTGATCGGTATTGCTGCTGGCGCAATCGGTGGGGCGATGATCGGTTGGGACGATCCTGATACCGTTCTGTCTCTGACCACTCAGTTCATCACCAACGTAAGCAACGGTTCTTTCCAGGTCTAATTGACCTGAAGTGAAAAAGGGTGCAGATTATTCTGCGCCCTTTTTTTTATATGTTATTCGTCACGTTCTTACACACATAAGTTGGAATAGACTCCACCATAAATAAAAAATTACCGTTCTGCTGTTTCATAATCCGCATGTAGATCTCTTTTCCAGAATAAACGAAAAACTGCGGTTCATGCTTACTCAGCGCCTCATCACTAACGTTATCATCCGGCAGCTTAATGTTTTTTTCGGACACCATATAATACAGGTCCCCTTTACGTTGCAGAGTAAAGGCAATCTTGCGATTGAAGGTCATGCCGGGGTTTTCTTCAGAGCGTCCGGTCATATTGATAACGCCATCTTCCCCTCTGAGCACATAATTAATAAGCACGCTGTAGGTTTCACCGCTAAAATGCTGAGAAAAATTGGCTACGCAGGTAACATCATGCCCGTAATGACGTTGCACTGAGGCATACGCCAAATAACCTGCCTGCGTGACAATGGCCGCAGACAAAAAAACACCTAACCATTTCTTTGCCCGCATGTTATTGGTCCTTGTAGAAATAGTGTGAAATACAGATATTCGGCTCATTCATCGGTTTATTACAGCGTATAACCGATACGCGGGGCAGCATCGAATAATGGGTGACATAAACCCACGGGTAGCCCGCACAGGCCGTTTTAAACCTTTCGCTCAACGATAATGCGCTCGTTTTCTCTTCACGTGTCGGATTGGTATCAGCCATAAAGATATGACAGCCGTTAGCTGTTTTCAGGAAACGGTAGCTGGAAAAATACTGATTTTCATCATCGTGAAATACGTTTAAAGCTACGCCCATGCTTAACGCGAGCGTGACCGCCACGCCCGCGCCCCACAGCGCCATACGGGAAAGCCTGAACGGCTTCTCTGCGGGGGCCGCTACCGGCTCATCGCCCGTTTCAGCCTGTGCCGCTGCGTCATAGGGCCGTATTTCTGCTGGGGGAGGGATATCACGCGTTGGCGTAACATCGTCGTGACGATCGTTTTCCTGGGAGTGCGGTTGCGAACCCAGCTCATGCGCCAGAGAGTTCTCGTCCATAAAGTGCGCATGTTCATGGCTCACTTCCACCAGTTTCTCAGAGTTAAGCTTCTCTATTTGGATACCGCTCGCCAGCGTGAGCCCGATACGGGGGATGGTTACAACGGAATCTTCCGTCAGCCCGATCTTCTTCAACCCCTTTCTGAGGATCGAAATGTTCTGGTAGAACGTGTTAGGAGAAACCAGCATGCCGCTTTTCTCCCACACTGACTCCATGAACTCCTGCTGAGTGACAATAGTTCCAATGCGTTGAATTAAGAGCAAAAAACAGCGGCCTGCAGGGGAGTTGAGAACCACCACCTGCCCTGGATTGTTAAGGTTACGCAGCGTGCTGGCCGCAGGATGGAATTCAATAACGCCATTAATAAGGTAATGATTATGCATAAGCGAAAGTCTACAGCTCCCTAAAAAACACAGACGTATTCCAGCTCAGTTCAGGATGCAGCGTATGCTGTGGTAGAAAGTGGAACCACGCACGGCCTGAAGCTTATCGATCGCCTTCTTACGATATAAATAAATAAGTTTGATATTGCATCCGAGCATTCGCGCAATCTGTTTGGTTTTGAGGTTGCTGGAATAGCCGCGAAGCACGCTGGCTTCCTCACACGTCAGGCGCGATCTATTTTGGCGCTTTACGGTGATGTTCATTTCATAATGAACGCCGGTAGTACCCAGCCTGTTCATGATGACTTCCCACAGCATAGTTAAATCGTCGAGGGAGATATGCTTGTTGAACATACCGTCTGCCTGCGAAATGTTAATGACCCCGACGCTGGCGGAAAAGATGTAAATTTTCGCTGCAGGGAATCGCATGCGTAACGCTTCGATGTCAGCTTTAGTATTGATAATAAAGTTACTGGAGTGGAGTGGGTCATAGATGACAACATCGAACTGTTGTTTATGATCCTGTAATTCATCAGGTGTTTTGAAACCGACGAAATTAAAGTTGTGATTGTCATTAATCCGGTTCTTCACCAATGATTCAAAACCTATGAGTGTAAATTCACATGCATCGATGATGGCAATGTGAATGTTTCTGTCGACTGTCACAGGAGCGTCCTTTTTACCTAATAACATACGTAATGTGCGTGGAGGGTGCTGTGACCCTCAACATTACTGAGCGTATTTCCGGTTTGGCGATTGAAATAGATATCCAAACGGTGAGGCGAATTTAAACCGTTCGTGACGTTGATGTAAATAACCCACAAATTGTTGTTGTAACATAAAATAATAAAGCTTTTCTCAATTGTCTTTCATGTTTAATAATCTAATTGCAATGGTTTTTGCGGGATTAAGTGCTGATTTTAGT
>CAMKZP010000540.1 GCA_946477805.1 uncultured Enterobacter sp. | reverse complement strand
GCTCAACATTGCCCCGGAATATAACCCGTACAAATATAATTCGTTCCCGGTCAACGCGGCGCGCCAGTCCTGGCTTCTGACGCAGGCCCTGCAGCAGCAGCTTAGCCGGGATGCGCGGGAGCACAGGCTCGCCGCGCTGCCTCCGATACTGGCGTTCCAGTCGGTGATGGATTCTACCGTCAGCACGCGTGCGGTTGTAACCGGGCTTTTTGACCAGCTTCCGGCAAACGGCAGCGAACTGGTGGTGTTTGATATTAATCAGGCCGCGAGCTTCCGCCCGCTGTTCAACCCTTCGTCATGGACGGCGCTCTCTGACCTGCTGCCCGCTGCGCAAAGGCGCTACAGCGTGACCGTCATCACCAACGAACGGGCAGACAGCCTCAGTACCGTCGCCAGAACTACCCCAGCAGGCAGTACGCAGGAGAACATCGTGGCGCTTCAGGTCGACTACCCGCAGGAGGTCTATTCGTTGTCTCACGTCGCCGTGCCTTTTCCTCCGGATGACGACCTGTATGGCCGACGCCCCGAGGTCAAAAACCGCTACGGTATTAGCCTCGGCACGATTGCGCTGTGGGGGGAAACCTCGGTGCTGAGCGTCGGAAAAGAGGCCCTGATGCGCGTCACGTCGAATCCGTTTTACGGCTACATGAAGGAGAGAATCGACGGGCGGATAGACGCAGAGGCCCGCGCGGCGAATCATTTGCAGGATTAATATATTAATCGTCCGAGGTGAAGTATGCTAACCCATAGCTTATTGGCGTATACCTCACATCGGGATCGGTTTCTGTGCTGACTACTCTTATCTATCGAAGCCAGTTAAATGCATCCTGCCGAACCGCGCAGCTGGGTGCGCTCGTCGAGCGGGCCAGGATCCGCAATACGGGGTTAAATATTACCGGCATATTGCTTTCTGACGGCCACGATATTTTGCAAATTCTCGAAGGCGCGGAAGAGAATGTGGTCACACTGTTCAACAAGATCCGCGCCGATAAACGCCACTCAGGCGTCGTTGAGCTGTTGCGCGACTACGGCCCGCGCAGGCGTTTTGAAAACGTGGGCATGCTGCTGTTTGATCTGCAGGTCACCTCGCCAAAAGAGGTGCTTCAGTCGGTGCTTCACTACAGCAAGCTTGAAAGTTACCTCACGTCTGACGATCGGGTGTTTAAATTTATACAGTCGTTTATCACCGGCAAAAGTCGCGGCCTGTCAGGTTCACGCATCGATGTGGATAAATGGACGCTCTCGCGTGAAAATTTGCCTTTTGGCGAAGGCGTCGGGCTGCTGCCCAATCAGTCCTGCCAGTTTGCGCTCCAGCCGATCGTCGAACCCACCGAAGGCAAAATCAGCTCGCTCGAAGCCCTGATTCGCGGCAACGACGGCGGCAGCCCGGAGCATTTCTTCAGCGCCCTCGACCAGGACAAAATCTACGAGGTGGATCTCCAGACCAAAGCCTACGCCTTTGCGCTTGCCGAAAAGCTGGGCATTGGGGGGCACAAGATTGCGGTGAATCTGCTGCCGATGTCGCTGGTCAACGTGCCCGGGGCGGTTGAGTTTCTGGTCACGCAGATCAAAAAACACGGCCTGCAGCCCGAGCAGGTGGTGATTGAAGTCACTGAAAACGAGATGATTTCCGGGTTTAACCAGTTCAACAGCGCCATTAAACAGCTGCGCGCCGAGGGCATTGGCCTGGCGATTGATGATTTCGGCTCCGGGTACGCGGGGCTCTCTCTTCTGACAAAATTCCAGCCGGATAAAATTAAGATCGACCGCGAAATCGTTAGCGACATTCATCTCAGCGGCCCAAAACAGGCGATTGTGAGGTCGATTGTCAGCTGCTGTACCGATCTCGAAATCACCCTTGTGGCGGAAGGCATAGAGAAAATGGAGGAGTGGTGCTGGCTTGAATCAGCCGGTATTCGCCGCTTCCAGGGCTTCCTGTTTGCCCGTCCGCAGCTTAACGGCGTGGGTGATATCAGCTGGCCGCATCTGACGCGTTGACAGCGGTATGAAGTTCGACCACTCTGAAAACACTATGTGAAAGAGGTGGTTATGCTTCAACGATTATCAGCGAAAAAAATGCTTCTGGTCTCTGCCCTGATGGCCTCCGGGCTCGCCAGGGCCGGGGAAGCGGTTCCTGAGGCGGTAAAAACTTTCAGCGAACAGCAGGACATCAAAATCCTCAAGAAAATAGAGGCTCCCGGCGGCGCGCCCGCCTGGCTGGGGCAGTACCAGGACATGGGCGTTACGCTCTTTTTAACGCCTGACGGAAAGCACGTCATTTCTGGCTATCTATATGATGAAAAAGGAAAGAACCTCAGCGAGGACTATTTCCAGAAAGAGATTTACGCCCCGATGGGCCGCGAAATGTGGAAAAAGCTCGCTGCCGCGCATCCGCTGAAAGAGGGCGCTGAACATGCACCGCGCAAAGTGTTCGTCTTCGCCGATCCGTTCTGCCCGTACTGTAAGGCATTCTGGGCTGAAGCACAGCCGTGGGTGAAGGCCGGTAAGGTTCAGCTGAACACGCTGCTGGTTGCGTTTCTCAACCCCCAAAGCGGGCGCAACGCGTCCGCGATCCTGAACGCGAAAGATCCGGTTACCGCCTGGAAAGAGTACGAGCTGTCGGGCGGAAAAAAACTGCCGAAGCAGGCCGACAATGCAACGCGCGACACCGTTGAAATACTGCAGAAGCATCAGGCCTTAATGGACGCCCTGGGCGCCAGTGCCACCCCGGCGATTTATTACCTCAATGCGCAAAACGAACTACAGCAGGTGGTAGGGATGCCAAACGAGAAACAGCTCGTGGAGATGTTCGGGCCGAAA
>CAMKZP010000539.1 GCA_946477805.1 uncultured Enterobacter sp. | reverse complement strand
GAAGATGCCATTTCGATGATTGTGAACGGCTTCTGTAAGGACGTGTTCTCTGAGCTGCCGCTGGAATTCGCCGTTGAAGCACAAAAACTCCTCGCCATTAGTCTTGAACACAGCGTCGGTTAAGGAAAGCACATGTTAAGCATTAAAGATTTACAGGTTAGCGTGGAAGAGAAAGAGATCCTGCGTGGCCTCAATTTTGACGTCAAGCCGGGTGAAGTTCACGCCATCATGGGGCCTAACGGCTCCGGGAAAAGCACGCTTTCAGCGACGCTGGCAGGGCGCGAAGATTACGAAGTGACCAGCGGCTCGGTCGAGTTTAACGGCAAAAATCTGCTGGAGATGTCTCCGGAAGAGCGTGCGGGAGAGGGCATATTTATGGCCTTCCAGTACCCGGTGGAAATCCCTGGCGTCAGCAACCAGTTCTTCCTGCAAACCGCGCTGAACGCGGTACGCAAATATCGCGGCCTGGACGCGCTGGACCGCTTTGACTTCCAGGACCTGATGGAAGAGAAAATCAAGCTGCTGAAAATGCCGGAAGATCTGCTGACCCGTTCCGTTAACGTCGGCTTCTCCGGCGGTGAGAAAAAGCGTAACGACATCCTGCAGATGGCGGTGCTTGAGCCCGAGCTGTGCATCCTCGATGAAACCGACTCCGGCCTGGATATTGACGCCCTGAAGATTGTCGCCGACGGGGTTAACTCGCTGCGCGACGGCAGCCGCTCGTTTATTATCGTCACCCACTACCAGCGCATCCTGGACTACATCAAGCCGGACTACGTCCACGTGCTTTACCAGGGGCGTATTGTGAAATCCGGCGATTTTACGCTGGTTAAACAACTGGAGGAGCAGGGCTATGGCTGGCTTACCGAACAGCAGTAATGCGCTCCAGCAGTGGCACCGTCTGTTTGAAGCGCAGGGGCACGCGCGCTCCGAACAGGCCCAGCAGCACCTTCAGCAGGTGTTGCGCCTGGGTTTGCCGACGCGCAGGCACGAAAACTGGAAATACACGCCGCTCGACGGCCTGCTGAACGGCGAGTTTGTCACGCGCCCGGCGGCAATCGGACCCGGCCAGCGTGATGCCCTGGCGCTGACCCTTGACGCGGTGCGCCTGGTGTTTGTGGACGGTACATACCGCCCGGAGCTGAGCGACGACGCGCAGGGGAGCGGCTTTGAGGTTGCGGTTAATGACGAGCGCCAGAGCCTGGCGGCTGCCGTGCAGCCTGAGGTGTTCCTGCACCTGACCGAAAGCCTGGCGCAGTCCGTTACCCATATCCGCGTGAAGCGCAACCAGCGTCCGGCCAAACCGCTGCTGCTGATGCACATCACCCAGGGACTGGACGGAGACGAGATCAACACGGCCCACTATCGTCATCACCTTGAGCTGGCTGAGGGCGCAGAGGCGACGGTGCTGGAGCACTACGTCAGCCTCAACGACGTCCGCCACTTCACCGGCGCGCGCCTGACGATGAACGTCGCCGCCAATGCCCAGCTGCACCACATCAAGCTGGCCTTTGAAAACCCGGTCAGCCACCACTTCGCCCATAACGACATTCTGCTGGGGCAGGATGCCGCCGCTTTCAGCCACAGCTTCCTGCTCGGCGGCGCGGTGCTGCGCCACAACACCAGCACCCGTCTCAACGGTGAAAACACCACGCTGCGCATCAACAGCCTGGCGATGCCGGTGAAGTCCGAGGTGTGCGACACCCGGACCTGGCTTGAGCACAACAAAGGCTACTGCAACAGCCGTCAGCTGCATAAAACCATCGTCAGCGACAGGGGCCGTGCGGTGTTTAACGGCCTGATTAACGTGGCCCAGCACGCCATCAAAACCGACGGACAGATGACCAACAACAACCTGCTGCTGGGGCGTCTGGCGGAGGTGGATACAAAACCGCAGCTCGAAATCTACGCCGACGATGTGAAATGCAGCCACGGGGCAACGATTGGGCGGATTGACGACGAGCAGATGTTCTACCTGCGCTCGCGCGGCATAGACCAACAGGCGGCGCAGAAGATGATTATCTACGCCTTTGCCGCAGAGCTGACGGAAGCGCTGCACGACGGCGTATTAAAACAGCAGGTGCTGGCCCGTATCGGGCAGCGTCTGCCTGGAGGCGAAGCATGAGTTTTCCCGTAGAGAAAGTCCGGGCAGATTTTCCGGTTCTGACCCGTGAGGTGAACGGTCTGCCGCTGGCCTATCTCGACAGCGCCGCCAGCGCGCAGAAGCCTAACCCGGTGGTGGACGCTGAAGCGGCGTTTTATCGCCACGGCTATGCGGCCGTGCACCGCGGCATTCATACCCTCAGCGCAGAGGCGACGCAGCGCATGGAGAACGTGCGCACGCAGGTGGCCGCCTTCCTCAACGCGCGTTCGCCGGAAGAGCTGGTGTTTGTGCGCGGGACGACGGAAGGCATCAACCTGGTCGCGAACAGCTGGGGCGGCGCGCAGGTTCACGCGGGCGATAACATCGTTATCACCCAGATGGAGCACCATGCGAACATCGTGCCGTGGCAGATGCTCTGCGAGCGCGTCGGCGCAGAGCTGCGCGTTATCCCGCTTAACGAGGACGGCACGCTGCAGCTTGAGCAGCTCGACGCCCTGCTGGACGAAAAGACCCGGCTGGTGGCGGTGACGCAGGTCTCAAACGTGCTGGGCACGGAGAACCCGGTGGCGGAAATAATCGCCCGGGCTCATCGGGCGGGGGCAAAAGTGCTGATAGACGGCGCGCAGGCGGTGATGCACCGCGCGGTCGACGTTCAGGCGCTGGACTGCGATTTCTACGTCTTCTCCGGGCATAAGCTGTATGGCCCGACGGGGATCGGCGTGCTGTACGT
>CAMKZP010000538.1 GCA_946477805.1 uncultured Enterobacter sp. | reverse complement strand
GTTACGGGGGAGGTGGTGAAATCTGGCCAGCAGCCAATCACCAATATTCCTCTCACCGTTATGGATGCGGTAAATGCCGCCGGAGGGCTTTCCGCCGATGCAGACTGGCGTAATGTGGTATTAACGCATAAGGGTAAAGATGCCCGTATATCGTTATATGCCCTGATGCAGCACGGTGATTTAACGCAAAACCACCTGCTTTGGCCTGGCGATATTCTTTTTATCCCACGTAACGATGCCCTGAAAGTGTTTGTTATGGGGGAGGTGGTAAAGCAAAGCACCCTGAAGATGGATCGCAGCGGCATGACGCTTGCCGAGGCGCTGGGAAATGCGGGCGGGCTACAGCAGAATATGGCTGATGCCAGTGGAATATTTGTTGTTCGTTCCCGTGCGCGTGCTGAAAATAAAGGGAAAATTGCCACCATTTACCAGCTCGATGCGCGGGACGCGTCGGCAATGGTGCTCAGTACGGAATTTCAGCTCGAACCCTACGATGTTGTGTATGTCACTACCGCGCCTCTGTCGCGCTGGAACCGCGTGATGAGCCAGCTGGTGCCGACGATTACCGGTATTCACGATCTGACCGAGACCGTGCGTTATATCAAGACGTGGCCGCAATGATCATTAAATCGATTTTAGTGGTCTGCACCGGCAATATTTGCCGCTCTCCAATGGGTGAGCGGCTATTGCAACACTATGTGCGCGGCGTAAACGTGGAATCGGCAGGTATTCGGGGGCTGGAAGGCCATGCGGCCGATCCTTACTCTCAGCTTATTTGTCAGAAGCACGGTATTTCGCTGGAGGGGCATGTCGGGCGTAAATTAACGACCGGCATGCTTCGTCAGGCCGACCTTATTCTGGCCATGGAAAGCCAGCAGCTCAACCACATTTCGGCCATGGCTGCGGAAGTGCGGGGAAAAAGCATGCTCTTTGGCCGGTGGCTTGACGTCAGGGAGATCCCGGACCCCTATCGTAAAAGTGAAGCGGCGTTCGAGTATGTTTTTGGCCTCCTGGATGGGGCAAGTAAGGAGTGGGCCAAACGGCTCAACAGGTAAAGGACTGCGTATGTTGTCGAAAAATGATTACGGCCCGAATGATTCAAATGACGCCCAGCAGATCGATCTCTTTCGCCTGCTGCTTGAGTTCATTGAGCATCGTATTTGTATTATCTCCATCACCGTCTGCTTTATGCTCGCCGGAGCGCTGTATGCCTCCCTGGCGACGCCGATCTATACGGCTGATGCCCTCGTTCAGATAGAGGATAAGCAGCAAAACAGCCTGCTTAAATCCCTCGAACAGTTCACGCCCCGGCTTACGGCAGATTCAACGGCTGAAATTCAGCTTCTGAAATCACGCATGATTCTGGGGAAAACCGTGCAGGATCTCAATCTGCAGTATCAGATTGAGCAGGTCCGCCTGCCCGTCGTCGGTAAACTATGGGCGCGGCTGAATAACGAAACGCCGGGCGTGCTGAAGCTCTCCTGGCTGCAATTCCCCGCCGCGTATGCCGCTGAGCGAAGCCTGACGATCGTCACGGAAGATAACGGTCGCTATCGGGTTGAAGGGAAGGGGATCCGGGCGCAAGGGGTAAAGGGGCAGCTGCTGCACGTCGCAGGCGTTTCGCTGCGCGTAAGCGAACTGAACGCAACATCCGGAACGCGCTTTAAGGTGACGTTACTCTCCCTGCCGCAGGCCATCAACGCGCTAAATAAACGTTTCATCGTGAAGGACACGGCGAAAGATACGGGGATCCTGAGCCTGAGCATGACGGGCCCTGACCCGGCGCTGATTACCCGGACCCTTGACAATATTGCCGATAATTATCTGCAGCAAAATATCGCCCGTCAGGCGGCCCAGGACTCGCAGAGTCTGGAGTTCCTGCAGGGGCAGCTGCCAAAGGTTCGTTCCGAACTTGAGACTGCCGAACAGCACCTCAATGATTATCGCAGGCAGCGGGATTCGGTTGACTTAACGCTTGAGGCGAAGTCAGTGCTCGAACAAATCGTCAACGTTGACAATCAGCTCAATGAGATCACGTTCCGGGAAGCTGAAATCTCGCAGTATTATAAGAAAGATCACCCTACCTATCGCGCGCTGCGGGAAAAACGTCAGACCCTCGAAGACGAACGGACCCGGCTCAACAAGCGGGTTTCGGGCATGCCTTCCGTGCAGCAGGAGATTTTACGCCTGAGCCGCGACGTGGATTCGGGACGCGCTATCTATCAACAGCTGCTGACGCGCCAGCAGGAGCTGAACATTTCGCGCTCCAGCACGATTGGTAACGTGCGTATTATTGACCCGGCGCTGGCCCAGCCCGAGCCCGTTCAGCCTCGCAAGCCTCTGATCGTGGTCCTCTCAACCATGATCGGTTTGATCCTCTCCGTGGCCCTGGTCATCAGCCGGGTGGCGCTGAAAAGGGGGATCGATTCGCCCGATCAGCTTGAGTCTCAGGGGCTGAACGTGTACGCCACGCTCCCGCGCTCGACGTGGCTCAATGAACGAACCCGGCTTTCCAGGCTCTCGTTTTTCCGATCTTCGGAAAGACACAAAACCACTAATGTCCCGTTTCTTCCCGTCGATCGGCCGCTGGATAATTTTGTTGAGGCCGTGCGGGGGCTGCGTACCAGCCTGCACTTTGCGATGATGGACGCGGAAAATAACATCCTGATGTTCAGCGGCCCGACGCAAAACTGCGGTAAGACGCTGGTCAGCACCACCCTGGCTGCGCTGGTCGCCCAGGTGGGTGACCGCGTGCTGCTTATCGATGCCGATATGCGCAAGGGCTATGTGCATAATATTTTCTCGTTAAGTAACGCCGCCGGGCTGTCAGACGTGCTCTCCG
>CAMKZP010000537.1 GCA_946477805.1 uncultured Enterobacter sp. | reverse complement strand
TCGCTGTGATGAAAAGCCGCTGACCGTGAAGCTGAATAACCCACGTCAGGAAGCCAGCTTTATTTACGACAACAAGCTGCTGACGCTGAAGCAGGGAATGTCCGCCTCCGGCGCGCGCTACACGGACGGGATTTACGTCTTCTGGTCGAAAGGTGACAGCGCCACGGTGTATAAACGGGACCGCACTGTGCTTAACAACTGCCAGCTCGAAAACCCGAAGCGTTGAGATTTTCACAGGGGCGGCGCACAATAGCGCTACCCAATGTCTATTTCAGCTAACGCCATGTCAGATAACGACGAACTGCAGCAAATTGCACACCTGCGCCGTGAATACACCAAAGGCGGCCTGCGCCGCCAGGATCTTCCCGCCGAACCGCTGGCGCTTTTTGAACGCTGGCTGAGACAGGCCTGCGACGCGAAGCTCGCCGACCCGACGGCGATGGTGGTCGCAACCGTTGATGAGCACGGCCAGCCCTATCAGCGCATCGTGCTGCTCAAGCACTATGACGAAAAAGGTCTGGTGTTCTACACCAATCTTGGCAGCCGCAAAGCTCACCACTTAGAAAACAACCCGCGCATAAGCCTGCTGTTTCCCTGGCATATGCTGGAGCGTCAGGTCATGGTCACCGGCAGGGCGGAACGCCTCTCGACGCTGGAAGTGGTGAAGTATTTCCACAGCCGCCCGCGCGACAGCCAGATTGGCGCCTGGGTCTCAAAACAGTCCAGCCGCATTTCCGCCCGCGGCGTGCTGGAAAGCAAATTCCTCGAGCTCAAACAGAAGTTCCAGCAGGGCGAAGTGCCGCTACCGAGCTTCTGGGGCGGTTTCCGCATCCCGATTGAGCAGATGGAATTCTGGCAGGGAGGCGAACACCGTCTTCACGACCGCTTTTTATACCAGCGCGAAGAGGGCGGCTGGAAAATCGACAGACTGGCACCCTAATCCCCGAAATTTGTTGATTTAAGCGCTAGCGCACACCGCGCTGGCGCTTTATTCTATGGTCCTTTCGCATCAGGCGAAAAGTCGTGTACCGGCAAAGGTGCAGTCGTTTATACATGGAGAATTGGATGGCAAGCAGTAACTTGATTAAACAATTGCAAGAGCGGGGCCTCGTGGCCCAGGTGACGGACGAGGAAGCGTTAGCAGAGCGACTGGCGCAAGGCCCGATCGCGCTCTATTGCGGCTTCGATCCCACCGCTGACAGCTTGCATTTGGGGCATCTTGTTCCATTGTTATGCCTGAAACGCTTCCAGATGGCGGGCCACAAGCCTGTTGCACTGGTTGGCGGCGCGACCGGTCTGATTGGCGACCCAAGCTTTAAAGCCGCTGAGCGTAAACTGAACACCGAAGACACCGTGCAGGAGTGGGTGGATAAAATCCGCAAACAGGTCGCACCGTTCCTCGACTTCAACTGTGGCGACAACGCTGCAATCGCTGCGAACAACTACGACTGGTTTGGCGGCATGAACGTCCTGACCTTCCTGCGTGACATCGGCAAGCACTTCTCTGTTAACCAGATGATTAACAAAGAGGCTGTGAAACAGCGTCTGAACCGTGACGACCAGGGCATCTCCTTTACCGAGTTCTCCTACAACCTGCTGCAGGGGTATGACTTTGCCTGCCTGAACAAACTGCACGGCGTTGCGCTGCAGATTGGCGGCTCGGATCAGTGGGGTAACATTACCTCCGGTATCGATCTGACGCGTCGTCTGCACCAGAACCAGGTATTCGGCCTGACCGTACCGCTGATCACCAAAGCAGACGGCACCAAGTTCGGTAAAACCGAAGGTGGCGCAGTGTGGCTGGATCCGAAGAAAACCAGCCCGTACAAGTTCTACCAGTTCTGGATCAATACTGCGGATGCCGACGTTTACCGCTTCCTGAAGTTCTTCACCTTTATGAGCATTGAAGAGATCAACGCCCTGGAAGAAGAAGATAAAAACAGCGGTAAAGCACCGCGCGCCCAGTATGTACTGGCGGACGAAGTGACCAAACTGGTTCACGGCGAAGAGGGGCTGGCGGCAGCGAAACGCATTACGGCTAGCCTGTTCAACGGTACGCTGAGCGACTTAAGCGAAGCAGACTTCGAGCAGCTGGCGCAGGATGGCGTGCCGATGGTTGAGATGGAAAAGGGCGCAGATCTGATGCAGGCGCTGGTGGACTCCGAGCTCCAGCCGTCCCGCGGCCAGGCGCGTAAAACTATCGCCTCAAACGCCATCACCATTAACGGCGAGAAGCAGGCCGATCCTGAATACACCTTCGTTGACGGCGACCGCCTGTATGGCCGCTACACGCTGCTGCGTCGTGGCAAAAAGAACTACTGTCTGGTGTGCTGGAAGTAAGTAAAAGTATGCAGGGGCGTGGGAAACCACGCCCCTTTTGTTTTTTCAGGGTTTGGTAAGAAAAAAATGAAGAACATCCTCGCCATTCAGTCCCACGTTGTTTTTGGGCATGCTGGCAATAGCGCAGCGGAGTTCCCGATGCGCCGCCTCGGTGCCAACGTCTGGCCCCTCAATACGGTACAGTTCTCTAACCACACGCAGTACGGCAGGTGGACCGGCTGCGTGATGCCTCCCTCGCACCTGACGGAAATCGTGCAGGGCATTGCGGATATTGACCAGCTCAAGCGCTGTGACGCGGTGCTGAGCGGCTATCTCGGTTCAGCGGAGCAGGGTGAGCATATCCTGGGGATCGTTCGTCAGGTGAAAGCGGCGAACCCGGCGGCCAGATACTTTTGCGATCCGGTGATGGGCCACCCCGAGAAGGGGTGCATAGTGGCGCCCGGCGTGGCTGAATTCCACGTCCGACACGCGCTGCCGGCCAGCGACATCATTGCGCCAAACCTGGTGGAACTCGAAATCC
>CAMKZP010000536.1 GCA_946477805.1 uncultured Enterobacter sp. | reverse complement strand
TCAAATCAAAGGTCATTGAGCCGAAAATCACTGCGGCTCAGCCGGGGCGTTGTCCTGACTGCCGGATGCCGCGCCGCTCCCCGTGCGGGTGTACAGAATTTTGAATGTATCGTTAGCACAATGCCCAACCACCTGCGCATCGGGTTTATCAGCCTGATCGTTTGGGACGATGTTCAGACTAAAGCCCGACTCCGGTACGCCGTTGTTGATAATCTTCTGCTGGATGTCGCTTTTCACGCGCTCGCAGGAATCCGGGGCAGCTAAAGCAGCCGTTGACGCACTCATTAACAGCAGGGCGGTAATCCAGGGTAACCGTTTCATCTGTTGCTCCTTTTCTCTGTGTGTAGGTTTATTTTAGCAGGGTTCGTGTAAACGTCTGTATTTGCTAATATGATTGGGAATAATCTCCTCAATCGGTAAATGATGTGAAGAAATACGCAGCGATATCGCTTCTGGCGGCAACACTCATGGGGTGCGATAACGGTTCCGCACCGCTGTCATTCACGCCGGAGATGGCGAGCTTCTCGAACGAGTTTGATTTTGACCCACTGCGCGGGCCGGTCAAAGAGTTCACCCAGACGCTGTTCAACGACAAGGGCGAAGTCTCCAAACGCGTCACCGGCACGATGTCAGAAGAAGGGTGCTTCGACACCCTGGAGCTGCACGATCTGGAGGCCAATACCGGCGTTGCGCTGGTGCTGGATGCCAATTACTACGTCGATGCCGAAACGCAGCAGCAGAAGGTCAAGCTGCAGGGCAAATGTCAGCTGGCTGAACTACCCTCCGCGGGCGTCACCTGGGACACGGACGACAACGGTTTTGTGGTGGCCGCGCACGGCAAGGAGATGGAGGTAAAATACCGTTATGACGCGGACGGCTACCCGCTGGGGAAAACCACCGTTTCCGGCGAGCAGCACCTTTCCGTACAGTCCACGCCGTCAAAAGATCTGCGTAAACGCATGGACTATACGGCGGTGAGCCTGCTGAACGATAAGCCGATGGGTACTGTGAAGCAGCGCTGCGACTACGACAGGCACAATAATCCGGTAAGCTGCGACCTGACGATCGCCGACGACAGCGCCAGGCCTGCCGTTGAGCACGTCTACACCATTAAAAACAGCATTGAGTATTACTGAAAATAAAACCGCGCAGGCTACTGCGCGGTGGGTTTCAACAGGCTGGCGGCCGATGATTTATGCCCGGCCAGATGCTGATGCTGGAAAATGCACATGCGGATGGTGTTGCGGTATTCGCCGTTAATAAAGAACTCGTGGATCAGCTCCCCTTCGACCATAAACCCGAGCTTGCGGTAAATGTGGATGGCCTTTTCGTTCTCTTTATCGACGATAAGGTAGAGCTTATACAGGTTTAAAACGTTAAACCCGTAGTCCATCGCCAGCTTTGCGGCCCGCGATGCCAGCCCTTTCCCCTGATGCTCCGGCGAAATGATGATCTGAAATTCCGCGCGGCGGTGAACGTGGTTGATCTCTACCAGCTCGACCAGACCGGCTTTTTCACCCTCGCACTCCACGACGAAGCGGCGTTCGCTCTGATCGTGAATGTGCTTATCGTAGAGGTCCGACAGCTCAACAAACGCCTCGTAAGGCTCCTCAAACCAGTAGCGCATCACGCTGGCGTTGTTGTCGAGCTGGTGGACAAAGCGCAAATCTTCTCGCTCCAGCGGGCGAAGCGTAATATCACTCATCGATGGCATTACGGCGCTACCGTGCGGCCGGTGCGGCGATCCAGGCAGCGCAGGGTGTTTGGCTCCCAGTACGCGTTGGTGTTCGCGCTTTGCTGACACTTGTCGCGGGCATCGAAGGCCACGTCTTCTTTATCCCACTCTTTTTCAACGCGGGTGTTGACCTTGTGGCGAAGGCTACGGGTGTCATTCCATTGTTCTTTGTCCATGGCGGCGTTCTGGCGGCTTTGCGCGCTGTCGCCAGACTCAATGATCAGCTTGCTGGTTTCGGCCGTCGCCGTTGCGGCAAAGGCAAACGAAGAGAGCGCCAGCAGGGCGGTCAGACAAAGGCGTTTGCTTAATGTTGTCATAGCGTTTCCTTTTAGATGGGTGCAGATAATCGGGTAACCCGGACTCGATTCTACACCAAAGCTAAATTGCGGCATACCCGCGCCGCGGGTATGGAAAAGTAAAGGCCATTATCGCGTATGATGTCTAAATCATTCCTCACGAAACGCTAAAAATGATTAAAACGACGCTGCTTTTTTTCGCCACCGCGCTGTGTGAAATCGTCGGGTGCTTCCTGCCCTGGCTCTGGCTGAAGAAGGGGGCGTCCGTTGTGCTGCTGATCCCGGCAGGCGTTGCGCTGGCGCTGTTCGTCTGGCTTTTGACCCTTCATCCCGCCGCCAGCGGTCGAGTCTATGCGGCGTACGGTGGCGTATACGTGTGCACCGCGCTGGTGTGGCTGCGCGTCGTGGACGGCGTCAGGCTAACTATGTACGACTGGGTGGGCGCGCTGGTTGCGCTGTGCGGGATGCTGATCGTCGTGGCAGGCTGGGGGCGCGCGTAGGCGCCTTTATTTTGTGACCGCCCGCCGATTTTTCGATCGTTATACTTGTATGGTAGTAGTGTAGCTGCGTAAATTTCCTGCATCACAACGAGCGATGTAAGGAACTGGAATATGAAGATTGTCGGGGCTGAAGTATTTGTCACCTGCCCGGGGCGCAACTTTGTCACCCTCAAAATCACCACCGACGAGGGAATCGTCGGTCTTGGCGACGCCACGCTTAACGGACGCGAGCTCTCCGTTGCTTCTTACCTGAAGGATCACCTCTGCCCGCAGCTGATTGGCCGCGATGCGGTGCGCATCGCGGCCAATCAGCTGCGGGCAGAGGTGATCCTTC
>CAMKZP010000535.1 GCA_946477805.1 uncultured Enterobacter sp. | reverse complement strand
GCTCTTCGTCGCCGCTGCGCTGCTGCCAGTAAAATTGGGGATAGACTTGCTGGGCACCCAGCCAGGCCAGGGGGTCGAAGGCGTCGTTTAACGGGAAAGAGACATCAAAATGATGTAAGCCGGGCGAAGCGGGTAACGCATGCGCAAGCAGAGCGCGCAGACGCTCCAGCGCGAGGAAAATCGAATGCACGCGAACCTCTCCCTGTTAAAACCCCACATTATACGGGGTACTGGCTAAAAATAGCAGTACCCACGTATAGGGAGTGGTTACCGAGTGAAAGGCTGTTAACGGCGGGCCAGAAGCAGCCCCAGCACCAGCCCGACGGCGGCACCCACGCCGATGCCCTGCCACGGTTTTTCATGCACGTAATCATCTGCACGGTAGACCGCTTTTTTTGCGCGATAGTAGTAGTTGTCAGACGCATGGCTGACGCGGTTTTTGACTTCATGCAGCGCCTGTTCGGCGCGCGCTTTCAGCTCGATATACTTCTGATCGGCAGGATCGCCCGACGAGCGCAGCACCTCTTCCAGCGTTTCGCTCAGCAGGGCCAGGTCGTCGTCGATACGGGTATCCCAGGATTGATATGACATCGTTTTCTCCATGTTGTTACACCAGTCCGCTAACTATAGCCAACGACGGCCAATTACGCCTGCTTCGCTTCGCGCGCCATGCCAATGTGCGGAATGCCGTCTTCGTCATACACCGCGGTCACCGGGGCAAAGCCAAAGTGCGCGTAGAAGGGCTGCAGATGCGCCTGCGCCCCGAGGTATAACGCCTTGTCCGGCCACTGTTTTTCACAGGATGCCAGCGTTTTTTCCATCAGCTGATAGCCGAGCTTTTCACCGCGCGCTTTGCCGCTGACGATAACGCGGCCGATGACGACGGGCTCGATATCCTCGGCACTTTTCAGAATCCTCGCATACGCCACCAGCTCGCTGCCTTTCCAGCCGAGAATGTGGCGGTTGTCGCCGACCAGGTCATCCCCGTCGATGTCCTGATACGGGCAGGTTTGCTCTACCACAAACACCTCGCAGCGCAGCTTAAGCAGGGCGTAAAGTGACTGAACGGACAGTTCGCTATGGTGTAAATCTTGCCACTGAATCATCTCTTTCTCCTTCCGGGGGATCGTCACGTTATACTAAACCCCTCCCCGTTAGGCAAAGGGCTGATTGCGTTATGGAACTGATTTTTCTGGGTACGTCCGCTGGCGTGCCAACCCGTACACGAAATGTGACGGCCATTCTTCTGGATCTGCAGCACCCTACCCGCGGCGGACTGTGGCTGTTTGACTGCGGTGAAGGCACGCAGCATCAGCTGCTGAGCACCGCTTACCATCCGGGCAAGCTGGACAAGATCTTCATCACCCATCTGCACGGCGATCACCTCTTTGGCCTGCCCGGCCTGCTGTGCAGCCGCTCGATGGCCGGTAATGCCAACCCGCTCACGATTTACGGCCCGGCGGGTATTGCTGAATTTGTGGAAACGACGCTGCGCCTCAGCGGCTCCTGGACGGATTATCCTCTGGAAGTAGTGGAAATTACCGGGGGGCTGGTTTTCGATGACGGAGACCATAAGGTCATCGCCGGTCCGTTAAATCATCCGGTGGAATGCTACGGCTACCGCATTGAAGAGCATGATAAACCCGGCGCGCTGAACGCCGCTGCGCTGATCGCGGACGGCGTGAAGCCGGGGCCCCTGTTCCAGCGGCTGAAACAGGGTGAGAGCGTAACGCTGGAAGACGGGCGCGTGGTGAACGGGCAAGCGTATCTTTCTGCGCCGCAGCCGGGGAAAACGCTGGCGATTTTCGGTGACACAGCCCCCTGCGCCGCCGCGCTCCAGCTTGCCCGGGGCGTGGATGTGATGGTTCATGAGGCCACGCTTGAAGCGGCGATGGAAGAGAAGGCCAACAGCCGCGGCCACAGCTCAACCCGCCAGGCGGCGCAGCTTGCGCGTGAAGCGAAGGTCGGGAAACTGATCGTCACTCACGTCAGCTCACGCTACGACGCGCGGGGATGTGAACGCCTGCTGGCAGAGTGCCGCGAGGTGTTCTCCGGGTGCGAGCTGGCGGAAGATTTCACTCAGGTCAGCGTTTAGTCCTTCATTTTTCCCTCAGGGTGCCGATAACGATTAAAAGGTCAGCATTTCTCTTGAGGGTAGAATGGATAATTTCCAGAAAGATATTGATGACAGGGCGAATCTCACCCTGTCTAACCGTTTTGAACTGTTGCTGTTCCGTCTTGGCACCTCGCTGAACGAAAACAAATCCGAGCTGTTTGGCATTAACGTCTTTAAGCTGCGCGAAATTGTGCCGATGCCGCAATTCACGAAACCCGCGGGCATGAAGTCGCCGCTGATGGGGATGGTGAATATTCGCGATCAGGTGATCCCCGTTATTGACCTGGCCGCCGTCGCGGGCTGTAAGCCAACGACCGGGCTGAACATTCTGCTGATCACCGAGTACGCCCGCAGCGTGCAGGCCTTTGCCGTGGAATCCGTTGAGAATATTATGCGTCTGGACTGGAAGCAGGTTCACGCCGCAGAGACCGCCGTCAGCGGACGCTACATCACCAGCATTGCCTGCCTCGACGAGAAGACCGACACCAACGATCTGGCGATGGTGCTGGACGTCGAGCAGATCCTGTACGACATCACCCCGGCTAACCACGATCTGCACGCCACCAACCTGAAAACCACCAAATTCAACATCAAGCCGGGCTCGGTCGCGATCGTCGCGGAAGACTCGAAAGTGGCGCGCTCGATGCTGGAAAAAGGGCTGCAGGCGATGGAGATCCCGGCGCAGCTGCATATCACCGGCAAAGACGCGTGGGAGAAAATCTGTCTCTTATACACATCTGACGCTGCCG
>CAMKZP010000534.1 GCA_946477805.1 uncultured Enterobacter sp. | reverse complement strand
CGTTTTTGCCCACGCGTTGCGGATAAAAAACGGCGCGCGCTCGAAGTCAACCGGGTCGTTTATCGCCCAGATCCGCGAGCTTGAGTCGGTGCGTGAGCTTATTACCTCCACCACCATCGCGGCCATCTCCGATCTGCCGTTCTTCCTGCTGTTCGTCTTTATTCTGTGGATGATTGGCGGCCCGCTGGTGCTGGTGGTGCTGCTGGCCGTGCCGCTGCTGCTTATTCCCGGCCTGCTGGTGCAGCGCCCGCTGGGGAAACTTTCCAGCGAAGGGATGCGTGAATCCGCCATTCGTAACGCCACCCTGGTGGAAGCGGTGCAGGGCCTCGAAGACATCAAGCTGATGCGCGCCGAGCAGCGTTTCCAGAACCAGTGGAATAACACCAACGACGTGGCGGCCAGCGTCGGCATGAAGCAGCGCTGGCTGACGGGGCTGCTGCTGACCTGGACCCAGGAAGTGCAGTCCATCGTCTACGCCGTGGTGCTGCTGGTGGGCTGTTACCTGGTTATCAGCGGTGACATGACCACCGGTGCGCTGGTGGGGACCTCGATTCTGGCGTCCCGCACCATCGCGCCGCTCTCCCAGATATCCGGCGTGCTTTCCCGCTGGCAGTCGGCAAAGGTGGCGCGCAAGGGGCTTGATGAGCTGATGCAGCGCCCGATTGACGATCCGCAGCAGGGCAAGAAGGTGCACAAAGCCCATCTGCGCGGCGACTATCAGCTGGAAAACGTCGGGTTTTATTACGACGAGGAAGAGAAACTCACCGTGCTGGACATCAACAAGCTGAAAATCCGCGCCGGGGAGCGCGTGGCGGTGCTCGGGCGCAACGGCTCGGGTAAAAGCACCCTGCTGCAGCTGCTGGCGGGAATGCAGGAGCCGCAGCAGGGGAGCATCCTGCTGGACGATATCGCCCTGAACCATCTGGACCCGGCCGACGTGCGCCGCGATATGCAGCTGCTCAGCCAGCAGGCGCGGCTGTTCTTTGGCTCCGTGCGCGACAACATCCTGATGGGCAACCCGCTGGCCACCGATGAGGAGATCCATCAGGCGCTGGTCAACAGCGGCGCGCTGGAGTTTGTGCGCAAGCAGAAAATGGGGCTGAACTACATCATCAACGAAGGGGGCGCTGGCCTGTCCGGCGGACAGCGTCAGGCCTTGTTGCTGGCGCGCGCGCTGATTACGTCGCCGAACATTCTGCTGCTGGATGAACCTACCGCCTGGCTGGATGAGGTCAGCGAGAAACAGTTTATCCAGCATCTTCACCAGTGGCTGGGTAAACGCCGCACGCTGGTGGTGGCGACGCACCGCCTGCCGATTCTGGACCTGGTTGAGCGAATCATCGTCCTGGAGAACGGCAAGATAGTGATGGATGGCCCGCGCGACGCCATCCTGAGCCAGCACGGCATGGCGCCGCAGAAGGCAGCGCAGCGTACCGTCACGATGAAAACGGAGGGCGTGGCATGAATGATTTCTCCCGCTTTAACAGCCGTCTTAAAGAACCGCGCCTGCCGCGCGCCACGCTGGTCGCCTGGGCGCTGTTTGCCCTGCTGGTGGTCTTTATTACCTGGGCAAGCCTGTTCCAGCTCGATGAAGTGACCACCGGCAGCGGCAAGGTGATCCCGTCCTCCCACGAGCAGGTGATCCAGTCCCTGGAAGGGGGGATAATTCACAGCCTGCTGGTGCGCGAGGGCGATATCGTGGAGCGCGGTCAGCAGCTCGCCCAGCTCGATCGCACCAAAACCGAGTCCAGCGTGCTGGAGAGTGAATCTCGCTTTAACGCCGCGATGGCCACGGCCGCGCGTCTGAGTGCCGAGGTGAACGATACGGAGCTGGTTTTCCCCGCCGAGCTGGATGACGACGTCGAGCTGGTCAAACAGGAGACCGCGCTCTTTAAGTCGCGCCGCGAAAGCCTGGAAAAAGGGCTGGCGGGCCTGCGCCAGGGGGCGGATCTGGTGCAGCGCGAGCTGGCGTTGACGCGTCCTCTGGTTACGCAAGGGGCGGCCAGCAAGGTTGAAGTCCTGCGTCTTGAGCGTCAAAAAAACGAGCTTGAGAGCAAAATCACCGAGATGAAAAACCAGTACTACGTTCGCGCCCGCGAGGAGCTGGCAAAGGCGAACGCAGAAATGGAAGCCCAGCGCTCGGTGATGAAGGGACGTGAAGATTCCCTGACCCGCCTGACGTTTAACGCGCCGGTCAGAGGGATCGTGAAAGATATCGACGTCACGACCGTCGGTGGAGTCATTCCCCCTAATGGCAAACTGATGAGCCTGGTACCGCTTGACGACCAGATGGTGATTGAAGCGAAAATTTCGCCGCGCGACGTGGCCTTTATTCACCCTGGTCAGAAAGCGCTGGTGAAAATCACGGCCTATGACTACTCCATCTACGGCGGGCTGGAGGGGGAAGTGACGATGATTTCACCCGATACCCTGCAGGATGAGGTCAAAAGGGACGTTTACTACTATCGCGTCTATATTCGTACCGAAAGCAACCACCTGACCAACAGGCAGGGTAAGGAATTCCCGGTCTTTCCAGGCATGATTGCCACCGTTGATATCAAAACGGGGAGCAAAACCATCATCGAGTATCTGCTGAAACCGTTGAACAAAGCGAAAGAAGCGCTGCGCGAAAGATAAAAAAATGGCGTTCGGGGAACCGAACGCCGAAGGGATTATGCGGTTGACGCCAGGCCCGGTGCGTGGCGTCGCTCTTTCGGCACCACGTTAATGTAATGGGTCACGTAGGCGAAGTATAAACCGGCGTAATTTTCGACCAAATCAATGAATGCCGGATAAATCGTCATTCGGCCTTCACCCCGATCTTTCACATATCCCGCCTCTTGTGCTGCTTTGATAATTCTGTTGA
>CAMKZP010000533.1 GCA_946477805.1 uncultured Enterobacter sp. | reverse complement strand
CCAGCCCAGCAGGGTATCGGTTTTCTGACGCACACGCACCAGAGCGTCCTGTTTCGCCGTATCCGGCAAAGCAGCCGCATTCAGCACCTGAACTACACCATCCAGCGGTCGCTGCGGGCGCACGTTTTTCAGGACGGACAGGAACTCATCATCGGGAACGCTTTCCGACAAACCACCGTGGATCAGCACAATTCCGTCACTTTCCTGCCAGTGATCGCGTTTCAGCCCCGGCACCACCTTCTCAATATCGTTATCGCTACCCTGCACCAGCAGCAGGCGGACTTTTGCTTTCCAGCGGCGACGGTAGCGCAGTCGCAGGTGATCGATCAGGGCTTCGGCACTGAAACTTTTCTCTGCGCGCTCTTTTTCGTCAACAAAGGTATTCGCAGCGTTACCGTCCGGGAGGGTAGCTGGAGAGGCTTTGTTGCGCCCCCAGGTTCGTCTTGCCCCTTTCCTTCCGGAGATGAAGAACAGTTGTTCCAGCCCCCAGAGCAGGGTCAACAGGAAGACGCTGACGATCGCACAGAGCGTCACGATCCATTCAAGCGGATACGGACCAAGTCCAAACGTCCTGGAGATAAAGTCACTACCGATTGTCAGCGTAAAAACAATTATCACGGAGACAAATATCAGCGCCAGAACAGCGAGTCCAAGCAAGGATTTTGGTTTGGTTTGGGTCTTGTCTTTTTTATCGCTGCTCATTCCCTGTTAACGTCCTTTTCTCGTTCTTCTGCCGTCATTGATGTCAGCCAGATATCGTCACATCCGGAGTCCGGTTGCGCAGCAACCAGCTGCGCGCCCTGCTCCGAAACTTTGCCTGCAGCCAGCGCCACCGCTATCCACGGCGATGCCTGGCCGGCATACCCGAGCGTGGCGTCGATATTTTTGATACCGTCCGTCAGGCTCAGTGTTAATTTATTGTCCTCACAGGATTGATTCAGACCGGGTCTGCCAGTGACGGCTTCGCCGGTTATCCAGATGCCCTTAATCTCGTCAGGGGATAACTCAGCCCAGCGTAGAGCATGTGCCATGTTGTGAGTCAGTGTTTCCGGGCTGCTCTTTTGCGGGCGATGCAGCCGGACCGCATCCGGAAACTGGTGACTCTTTCGGTTACACAGCACCATTGCCGCTATGGCTTCCGCATCATTTTCCTGCGGTGATACTCGAAGCGAGAGTGTCAGAACAACCAGTGCAGCGGGTTTGTCCCAACGGTGGTCCAGCCAGTAATCCAGCGCATCCATGCCCTTCCCTGGTATCTGGCGTAGCGCTCTGCCGGATTTCTCTGTGACCAGCTGCAGCAGACCGACTTCTTTCTCCACCGAAAGGTCAGCGTCACACTCAAACATCAGCCAGCACGGTAGCTTCTCCGGCAGGCGGGCCAGCGTTTTACTGATGCGAAGTGCCGCTTTTTCGACGGCTTTTGTCAGGGCCTCCGGATCGCCATCAAACTCCGTTATCCGGGCATGCCTGACAGGCTCTCCACCGGCTCGCGGTTTGGCCGTTTTCAGGAGCAGCGTGCCTGAAGCTATTGCCGCACTCAGACTTCCTGTCCCCCGGCCAGCCGGGGTCTGAACCCAGGTATCAAGAACCCAGGCAAAGCGCCTGCCGCGCAAGATTTCGGTTTCTTCAAGATCATCACACTCGTAGTTCCAGCCGGCTTCGCCATTGAGCTCAAGGCGGTACCCAATATGCCGAAAAACAGCCAGAATGCCCCACAGGCACAAAGGCAGACCCAGCGCCGTAAACCAAAATGAAATCCCGCGCCGCTCACCGGTCCATTGCCACAGGGTCAGCGCCACACCAGCCAGCAAGATGACGACCAGAAAAATCACCCAACGTATTGTCACCGGACGTGAAATACCATCGGCGCTGTCAGGAACTTCATCCAGATAAATCGGCATTGTCAGCCAACCTTTGCCGCAGAAAATGAATTGATGAGCGTACACCCACAGCCACATTTGTGACCTTCGAATGCCACAGGTAGACCATCTTCATCCAGATAGTTGGGATTGCCCTCTACAATGGTCGTATTGCCGCGTTCCGGACAGGAGACCTTATCCCCTTTGCGGGCAGCACCAATGCCCCCAAATTTCATGGTCGCTGAGGCCGTTAATACTGAACCACCGTGGGTCGTTTTATCCCCTTTACGAATAATCTTTAACATTTCCGTTCCAATTTTTACTCAGCGATTAATTTTCACAACCTCACGCAGATAATACCCACTGCGTCTTAACCCATGGTCATTTAAGATCGAAATCATCTGATTTGACCCAATACACCTTACTCTTCCCGCTGGCTGGTTTGTAATTAATCTTATAAAAGAAGCCATCCTCAGACATATCAACAAGTGAGAAAGCATCCCCTTTAATTAGATACGCTTTCGTTTTTTTCGATTCATTAGGAGCGGAATATAAAAATGCTTTATCAACAGAGATGCAACCATTTAATGGCTTTCTATTTTTATAATCGTCATCTCCAGTCATTAACTCCTCATAATCTTTAACGCCATTTTTGTAATGTATTCTTTTTACTTGCTGGCAATCGGCACAAGAATCTGTAAAAAGCAATAACCACTCATCATCAGAGGAAACCCGATAAACATCATTGAACCAAACACCCTGGTCCCTTCTGGAACTAATTACGTGCCCATCATTCCCCATTATATTACAGAGTTTCCCATCCGCGCCCGCAGACGGAGTATTTCCTATACTGCCATTATTCACCTTAAAAACCACTGAGCATTTATTGACATCGTTCTCACTACTCAGATATAGATATTTAGAATTATTCAAAAGGTTCACGGAAACATTCGAGTAACCTTTAGATACAAAATCCTTCGTAGCTTCAGTCAATGTCAGTCCATCGTATGTTGTAGGCTC